>QIIH01000461.1 GCA_003229235.1 Flavobacteriales bacterium
CGTTATAAAACGTTTGTTGTAAACAATAATGTAGATTAAGGCTGGAACGGGTCTTATTTCCCTATACAAAAATTTGCAAAAATATTACCTAGAAGCTCATCGTTGGTGATCTCTCCGGTGATTTCTCCTAAGTGATAAAGAGCCTGTCTAAGGTCTATTGCGAGCAAATCTCCACTAAGTTGTGCGTCGATGCCTTGTCTTACCTTGATGATTTCTTCTAAGGCCTTTGTGAGTGCATCATAATGACGACTGTTGGTCACTATACTTTGGTCGTTCTTAAGCGCCCCAGTATTTACAAAATCGAGTAGCTTGTCTTGAAGTTTTTGTACTCCCATCCCAGATTTTGCAGAGAGTAGGAGGGTGCTGCATTTAGGATGATTTTGAGCCACTTCTTGTATAAAAATACCTAAGGCTTTTGCATCATCTTTATTGATAAGATCTGCCTTATTGGCAACAAGCAACATTGGTTTTAAAGGGTTTTTATGCACCAATTTTGCCACATCTTGCGCATAGGCTTCCTTTTGGCTCCAAATACGCGCTGCCTCTTGCATTACAATCACAACTTTGGCTTGAGCAATTTTTTCGAAAGTCTTTTTAATACCAATAGATTCTACAGCATCTACGGTGTCTCTAATCCCTGCAGTATCTATAAACCTAAAGTTAAGGCCTCCTATAGAAATCTCGTCTTCTATAGTATCTCGCGTTGTACCAGCTATTTCTGATACTATCGCACGATCTTCGTTAAGAATCGCATTTAAAAGTGTCGATTTACCCACATTGGGTTGGCCTACGATCGCAACTGGAATTCCGTTTTTTATAACATTTCCTATCGCAAAAGAATCAATGAGTTTTTTAAGAACATCTTGAAGTTCAATTATAAGTTTCTCAAATGCTTCTCTGTCTGCAAAGGCAACGTCTTCTTCGGCAAAATCTAATTCTAGTTCTATTAGCGAAGCAAAATCTAAGAGTTCTTGTCTAAATTTTGCAATCTGGTTTGTAAAGCCGCCTCTCATCTGTTGAATCGCTACTTGATGTGCGGCCTCACTGTCACTTGCAATTAAATCTGCTACAGCTTCGGCCTGTGAAAGGTCCATTTTACCATTTGTAAAGGCGCGAAGGGTAAATTCTCCAGGCTTGGCCATACGAGCGCCTCGATTTAATAGCAGTTTAATTAATTCCTGTTGAATAAAAGGACTGCCATGACAAGAAAACTCTACCACATCTTCGCCAGTATAACTGGTGGGATTCTTAAATAATGTAGCTAAAACCTGATCCAGGGTACGAGAATCCTCCTTTATATATCCTAAATGAACTGTATGTGTGGCCTGATTTAATAGTGATTTATCTGAGACAGACTCAAATACCTTATCGGCTATTTGGAAAGCCTTGGGGCCAGACAATCTAATGATTGCAATGGCTCCTGCTCCTGCCGGGGTTGCTAATGCTACTATAGTATCGCCGTGAATCATGCAACAAAAATAAGCATTTACATAACATCCAACTGTAACATTATTAATGAGCTCTCGACTAATATATTAAAAGCTTGTGCTATGAAAGTTTTAACTATAAATCGAGAGACCAATATCGCAATTATTAAAACCAAGAAGTTATGGGCAACCTTACTTCTTGCAGTGGCAATCATGTGTATGGCGGGGTATGTGTTAGGAACGATTTTAGTTAGATTATTTTAATAGTAATAGTATAAAACCAAACAAAACGACAATGGAAGTAATAAATAGACCAAATGCGAAAAGTGCGAATAATCAATTATTAGTAATAATGCATTTGTCACAATTGCTCAATTATATTACTGGTTTTGGAGGCCTTGTGGTTCCACTTATTATCTGGCTAACCAATCGAGACAAAGTGTTGGAGATGGACGAACAGGGTAAGGAAGTTGTTAATTTTCAGATAAGTACCATGATATACGCTTTGATTTCTATTCCCTGTATCTTGTTTTTCGGTTTAGGCATCTTAATGCTAATCGCGATTGGAATATTGGCCTTTATCTTACCAATAATCGGTGCCATTAAGGCCAGTAAGAACGAATACTTCGAATATCCGTTCACGATTCGAATAATCAAATAACAAGAATTAGATATATAAATAAAAAGCCACTCTGTAAAGAGTGGCTTTTTTAATTAACACAGTTATGCTGCTAACTATTAAGCATAACAGGCATAACAAGCATCGTAATATGTTCGCCTTCGTCTAAGCCATCTACTGGGGTTAAAATTCCAGCGCGGTTGGGTAAAGACATTTCTAAAGAAACTTCTGAAGCATTTAAATTACTAAGCATCTCTGAAAGGAATCGAGAGTTAAATCCTATTTGCATATCGTCGCCTTGATAATCACAAGTAAGGCGCTCTTCTGCTTTATTGCTATAATCGATGTCTTCGGCAGAAATATTAAGTTCGGCTCCAGCTATCTTTAAGCGAATTTGATGAGTTGTTTTGTTTGAGAAAATAGAAACCCGACGAACCGAATTTAGCAATTGGTTTCTGTCTATGGTTAATTTGTTAGGGTTTTCCTTCGGGATTACCGCTTCGTAGTTTGGGTACTTCCCGTCAATTAAACGACAAACCAATTCTATATTCTCAAAGCTAAACTTAGCGTTAGCTTCGTTATAGGCAATTGTAACTTCTTCTTCACTTCCTGCCAAGATCGATTTGATCAAGTTAAGTGGTTTTTTAGGCATGATAAATTCGGCAGCCTCGTTGGCTGCTAAATCTTCTCTAGTATATTTTACCAGCTTGTGTGCATCGGTTGCAACAAAGGTGAGGCTATCTGTAGTAAACTGAAAAAACACGCCACTCATTACAGGCCGAAGATCGTCGTTACCGCTAGCAAAAATTGTCTTAGAGATTGCGTTAGATAACACATCACCTATTAAGACTGTAGTACTAGTATCAGTTAATTCGATAGCCGAAGGGAAATCTTGACCATCGGCGTACGCCAAGGCATATTTACCGTGGTTAGAACTAATCTCTATAGTGTTGTTGTCTTCAACAGTAAAAGTTAAAGGTTGCTCAGGAAACGTCTTTAAAGTGTCTAAGAGCAAGCGGGCTGGAACACATACGCTTCCTTTCTCACTACTCTCTACGTTTAATTTGGCAATGATCGTTGTTTCTAGATCCGAAGCGCTTACGTTTAGTGTACTTCCGTCTAAATCGAACAAGAAGTTGTCTAGAATGGGCAACGTATTGTTGCTATTAATAATACCACCTAAAACTTGAAGTTGCTTAAGAAGATATGTGCTTGATACGATAAATTTCATGTAGTTATTCGCAATTTAAATCGGGTTTGTCCCCTATGAATGCTCTTACAAATATATCGTAATAAGACAGAAGGCTAAAACTATTTTATTAACAACTAACGGGCGTATTTTCGCCGACGGTACCAAGTAAAAAAGAAACCAAAAATAGCCAATGCACCTAGCGGTAACAGTATATTCAGGGCCTGCCATTTGCTTCGTTGCTCTATAGATACCTGAGGATCTAAAAAGGCAACCGTAATTTCTTTCGAACGAATGTTTATAAGTCCATCATCTTCTAAAAGATAATTTACTGTATTGAGCAAAAATTCCTTGTTTCCATAAAAAATGTTTGTCCATTTATCAAAACCTAATTCTAGTGGCCGTTTGCCTTGCAGTTGATTTTTAATAACATCGCCGTCGCTTATTACCACAATCTTACTCTTTTCGCCTTCGTCACGATGCGTTGTGCTGGTAAATGGTTTCACTCTATTGTTGTAAACCGAGGTAAAAGATCCTTCTAATAGTACCGCAAGCGGAACATTCGGGTTTGGAAACTCTTCCGGTTTTGGCCCTTGATCTACAATTTCCATATACCCCTGAATTGCATCGAGTTTAACCAAATACGGAGTTCCGTTAACTCGAGAGATCTGCGAACTTTCTAGCAAAATGGTCTTTGTAACGTTATTAGCAAGGGTATCTATTTGATTTGCAAATTCGAACTTAACAGTCTCGATGTTTGTTGTAATTGGATGATTGTTTTTTCCTACAACTATAGGTGTATAAAACCATGGATATTCCTCGTATTGGGTATCGTTTTCCTGTCCTGTGGCGAGCACCAAAGGAGCTGAATACATATCTTGAACGAGGCTTGGATTGATTCTCAGACCATATTTAAAAAATAAATCGTTCAGATTTAAATCACGAGGAATTGCAAGAGTTTCTCCACTTGCAAACAGACTGTCTGTTTCTATTTGTACAGCATCTATTAACCAGATCGATTTACCTCCAGCCATTGTGTATTGGTCTAATACGTATTTTTCTTGATCGCTATACGGTATCGTGGGTTTGGCATTTATAACCAAATCAAAAGTCTTTAACTCGTCTAAAGTTTTTTGAGGATTGTTTGATACAGAATCTAAGGTGAATGCAGCGATATAATAATACTCACGAAGGCTGCCAAAGAAATTGGCAATGTAAGCGTCGTCTAATTGTCCATTCCCTTTTAAAACAGCTACTTTTTTAGCCTTCGGATTCACCAATTTGCTAAAACCATCGGCAAAGGCATATTCCAAATTTTGAACGCTATTGGTCACCCGATCTTGCATGGTGGTTCCCAATTGATTTTTAAGCAGGTTTATTTTTACCGTTTTGTCTTGATAATAGGCCAGCGCCCATGGATACACCAATACTTGATTGGTTTGCCCACCATTTCTTACTGTAGCCTGTGCGGGAAGTATACCTAAATTTGCTAATTCTTGCTGTATTTGCTCTGGATTTTCTTCGCCATCTAAAGGATTTACAAACTCAAATGTAATCTGGGTATTTAAAGAGTTAAATTCGTTTAAGAGCTGTTTGGTTTCGGTTTGGAGGCGCTTAAACTCTGCTGGGAATTCTCCCTCCAAAAAGACAGTAATTATAATGGGTTTGTCTATGTTTTTAACAAGATCCTTCGATACTTCACTTAAACTAAAGCGTTGGTCTGCCGTAAGGTCTAAACGCTTGTAGACAGAAGTAAATCCGAAATACATAACCAGAACAACCAAAAACAACCTAATAGCCTTCTTTCTAGGATCTTTAGATACAGCTTGTCTTTGTCTAATTCTGCCAGGAATTAGTTCTAAAAATAAGCCAGTGAGCATAATAAAATACAGTAAATCTCGTGTATCGATTACACCGCGGCCCACCGAATCAAAGTGGTATTTCATGCCAATGGTTTCCAACCAGGAGGCACTAGTGCCTAAGAGTCCGCTGCGAGCTATTCCTTCAAAACCAAAATACATAAAGAAGCAACCTAAACTGCCTATCATAAAGGCAACAATTTGGTTTTTACTTAGCGCACTTGTAAGCAAGCCAATTGCTGTAAACCCACTAGCTAAAAAGATCAAGCCAATGTAGGAACCTACAATACTACCAAAATCTAAAGTGCTTTCAGGAGTTTTTAATGTGCTTAATGTGAGTAAATACAACAATGTAGGAACAATAGCTAGTACGATTAATAGCAAGGACCCTAAGTATTTTCCAGCTACAAGTTGCCAGATTTTTATGGGACTAGTAAGCAAAAGTTCGATAGTGCCAGTTCGCTTTTCTTCGCTAAAACTCCGCATAGTTAAGGCAGGTATCAAAAAGATAAGAACCCACGGTGCCAGCGTAAAGAACGCAGATAAATCGGCGAAGCCAGCATTGAGAATATTGTAATCGCCTTCAAAAACCCAGAGAAAAAGACCGCAAATAATTAAAAAGACCGCAATTACCAAATACCCAATTGGGCTTTGAAAAAACGATGCTATTTCTCTTTTAATTATTGCAAGCATTAGACTAAGGTATGTAGTGTATCTACACTCCAGGCTTCTGGAGCATTGTTAAATAAAACTTTTGTGGCTTTCCAAACACGACCAAACAATTCGCTTTTACGATATTGTTGTAAATGAGCATCACTTTGCCATTTGCTGTAGGTAAAAAAAATATGTTGCTTGTTTTGGTCTTGATACAATTCTAAAAATTCGCATCCGTCTACCGCCCGTATTTGCGCTTTCACTTCTTTAAAGTTGTTTTTAAAAGTGCTAATGTGCTCGGGTTTAAATTCCATTTTTACGATACGGGTCAATTGCTGCATATACTTATGTGAACTTAACGGTTATCGAGTCTCTGTATTGTAGTCCAAAAAGTGTAGCTGCACTACCAACAGTACTCGGATTGCTTTTATAGATTGCTAATTCTAAATAACCAGACGAATTCCAAAGGGCGAGTTTTTTGCCATCTTCTTCGCGTTTCTCTCGGGCGATATCAAAATTAATGGCGTCGCTATAATTATCGAATACCTCTGTAAAGCGTACTGTTCTTGCCGAAACATTATATTTCCTTCCTTTACCGATGCTATCAAAAAAGGCCTTGGTAATATTGCTTATCACATTGCCGTAATTGTCAATATAAATCACATTCCCTACTATTTGATTTCCTTCATCATTTACTACTGGTGTAATCCCTACAAGTTGCTTTATATCGACAATCTCTTTCCCGATAATCTCTAAAGTTCCGCCACGGGCGATATGACACGCTACATGCACAAAAACCTCAAGTACAGGAAAATTACTTTTTACGCGATCATGAATATTGATCTCTACAATTTTGGTAGGTTTTAACTCTGTGGTGATCATCGAAATAAGCCCATTGTTGGCGCAAATAAAATAATGCCCATCCAAAAGCAGGGCAATATGTTTGTTCTCGGCGTTGCGTTCAGAATCGATTCCAATGATGTGAATGGTACCTTTTGGAAAACTTTTGTAAGCATTCTGAATGATGTACGCAGCTTCTGTAATATGAAAAGGAGAGATGGAATGAGAGATATCCACAATTTTAATCGACTCGAGTTCGCTATAAATTCCTCCCTTAACAGCGCCTGCGAAATGATCTTTTTCTCCAAAATCGGTCGTTAGCGTAATAATCGGCATCAGAGAATTGTTGATATTTTGTTAATTTAAGTACCGTAAAAATACAGTACTTTTGCTTTAAACAAAACGAACTCGTTTAAACTTTTTCTATTCCCTAAAAAATGACTGAAATTTGTCCATATTTTGTTACTTTTCTTATACATATCGCTGCTATGTACTTCAAAAAGTGCCTCATCTGAACAAGTTCCCTTTCATTTTCGGTTAAATACAAAAAGTTTAAACGAGTTCAACTACATATTTATAAGTTTATTACCACCTAAAAAAAACCCTGCTTTTGAACGAACTTATCATCGAAATTACCCAATTGAATCCTCGTGAATTATTTGGACAACAAAACGCCAATATCGAACTCCTAAAAAAGTATTTCCCTAAACTAAAAATCGTGGCAAGAGGAAGCAAAATGAAGGTTTATGGCGAACCAGAATTGCTCGAAGAATTTGACAAACGTTTTACAATGATCATGGATCATTATCTTGAATACAATAAGCTTGACGAGAATTCGATAGAGCGAGTACTTACTAGTAACTCTAAAGAAGATTACAAGACTTCTGCTAAAAGCGGTGATGTACTGCTACATGGCGTTAACGGAAAATTAATTAAAGCACAGACTGTAAACCAACGTAAATTGGTAGAATCTATGTGCAAAAACGACATGGTTTTTGCTGTTGGCCCAGCTGGTACTGGTAAAACCTATACAGGAGTTGCTTTGGCCGTAAGAGCACTTAAGCAAAAAGAAGTAAAGCGAATTATTCTCACAAGACCGGCTGTTGAGGCTGGAGAGAATCTTGGGTTTTTACCAGGGGATTTAAAAGAGAAGCTCGATCCTTATATGCAGCCACTATATGATGCGTTACGAGATATGATTCCGAACGAAACTTTAGAGTCATATATAGAGAAAGGCTCTATACAAATTGCACCTATGGCCTTTATGCGTGGCCGAACTTTAGACAATGCATTTGTGATTTTAGATGAGGCACAAAACACAACCCACGCACAAATGAAGATGTTTTTAACCCGTATGGGTAAAAATGCAAAATTCATGATTACTGGCGATCCAGGGCAAATAGATTTGCCTAGACGTGTTACTTCTGGACTAAAAGAAGCTTTATTAGTATTAAAGAACGTCGAGGGTGTTGGGATTATCCACTTAGACGACAAAGACGTAATACGTCACAAATTGGTTAGGGAAGTAATCGCAGCTTATAAATCTATAGAGAACAGAGATTAAGATGAGTAATACCCTTACCCAGACCAACTTTAATTTTCCTGGCCAAAAAAGTGTTTACCATGGCAAAGTACGCGAGGTTTATACATTAGAAAACGACATTTTGCTTATGGTAGCAACAGATCGCCTTAGTGCTTTTGATGTAGTGATGCCAAAAGGAGTTCCTTTTAAGGGACAGATACTGAATCAGATTGCTACCAAAATGATGCAACTTACTCAAGAGATTGTTCCTAATTGGTTATTGGCTACACCAGATCCCAATGTAGCGATAGGAGTGGCTTGTGAACCCTTTAAGGTAGAGATGGTTATTCGTGGTTATATGAGTGGTCACGCGGCTCGTGAGTATAAAGCTGGCAAACGTATATTATGCGGAGTTGATATGCCCGATGGAATGAAGCAGAATGATGCTTTTCCTATGCCTATAATTACACCTGCAACAAAGGCCGAACAGGGCGATCATGACGAAGACATTTCGCGAGAGGATATTCTTAAAAGAGGTATTGTTTCTGTCGACGACTACATGGTACTAGAGGATTATACAAAAAAACTTTTTAAACGCGGAACAGAGATAGCAGCGGCTCAGGGTTTAATTTTAGTTGATACTAAATACGAATTTGGTAAAACCAAAGAGGGCAAAATAGTATTGATAGACGAAATTCACACTCCAGATTCGTCACGTTACTTTTATGCAGAAGGCTATCAAGAACGCCAACAAAACGACGAATCTCAAAAACAATTGTCTAAAGAGTTTGTGCGACAATGGCTTATTCAAAATGGTTTTCAGGGTTTAGAGGGGCAGCAATTACCAGAAATGAGTGATGGTTATATCGAGACAGTGTCCCACCGCTATATTGAGCTTTACGAAAATATTACTGGCGATGCTTTTATTAAAGCCGATGTTTCTGAGATAGAATCACGAATAGAGAACAACGTTTTGTCTTATTTAAAAACGCTCTAGTAACACTAATGCTATCGCAACTAGGGCTAGGTCCCTTGGTGGTTCAGGCGAACATTTCGAAATGAAGTGATCTTGATTTTTTGTTTTTAACCGAAAATGACTGAAATTTGTACAGATGAGGCACTTTTCGTAAGGCATAGCAGAGCTACGCATAAGAAAAGTAACAAAATATGGACAAATTTCAGTCATTTTTTAGGAAATAGAAAAAGGCAAGATGACTTCAATACAAAAAGTAAAGATGCAAGACTGCAACCAGACCAATAAAAATATTCTTTAAGATTTCCATTGTTCAGTTATTTACCCTTTGTTGGGAGTTTATACACATACCCTAAACTTAATTCTGAAAAATCTGCTTGGCCTAAATTTGCGGTAATATGAGCCGCTAAAAATACATTGTGAACCGGTGCAGCATCTGTCCCAAAAAGGTAGTATTTTAATCCGAGTTGGGTCGCTATTCGCTTTTTTAGCTCATACTTAGTGTTAAATTCGCCTAGCATCCATCCTTCTGGAATATCACGTGGCGTATTGTCCCAACCTTCGTTTATTCGCCAGTCAATTTGATACCCAGGCTTGTGAAAATTATAGCCTAATTGGAATTCTAATGCGATATGATTCATTAATATTTCGCCATTTATGGTAAGGGCAAAATTAGTAGCATAGCGCCAAGGATTTTCCTTAAAACGTTCAAATTCTCGACCATCCTGAACTAACGATTCGTTGTCCTTAACATAATCGTAGTAGTGCTCGTAAAAGCGATACGTAAAGCCTATACCAAACTTGAATGTATTATTGTAAACCCAACCATATTCCCCAGCGATTGTGTAAACATTCTTTTTGTCATTAAATGATAATGCCAATACGTTTAATCCATGACCGTAGCGTAGGCTTACATATCTGTAAACCGATCGCTCAAAATCATTGTCCATGGTTTCGTTGTCAGGGGCTTCGTATTTAGGATTATGTATCAAAGCAGAAACGCTCATTAGGGCCGAGTTAAATCCTTGATTGAGCAAGCGGCTATGCCCATTAGAATGATGTGCATAGCCCACACCAACACGCCAATCAATATTTCGAGATTGGTAAACATTATAATAAAAATTCAATTTAAAGGCCCAAGTAAAATCTGTAGTAACCGCTTGGTTTTGAGGATTAGTTACGGCATCATATTCCTCGGTAAAATACGAGCCTCCAATTCCGACAAGAGCGGTTAGATTTTGTTTTTTTAGCAGATTAAATTCTATATACGGGAGTAAGGTAAAGCCCAGGCCCAAACTATCTATATTGCCAAAATCGGTAATGCTAAAACTAAGCCCAGTTTTTGGCCGCTTAAGCCTATAGGCCCATTCCTGAGGGTTGTAATCGTGCTTTCGTCCTATGCTAAAAACCAGTTGTTTTTGCAGACTGGTATCGGGAAATCCGTCATTAGATTCGAAGGTTTGCCCAATCATAAATTCTGGCATAAGAGTTTCAGAATTTTCCTTCCAGTTATTTTCTTGCTGCCCATGAGTATTCAGAAATGCAATAATGATCAATAGACTGCTAAAAATATACCTCATTGTTTGGTCAGGTTAAGAAGTGTCAAATTAGGTTTTTACTTGGGAATATCAAAACGGCTATTAAAATGATAGGGGCTCTTTAACTTTAAAATATTAGTTATAAATTACCGCTCAAATCATCTAAAATGCAGCAGCTAGAATCTTTCTTTTCTTGGGCCTCGGGATTTGTTTGGGGCTTGCCAATGGTATTATTATTAATAGGAGGAGGAATCTATCTTCTGGTGCTTTCTAAATTTGTACCATTTCGATATTTACGTCATGCGATAAGCGTGCTACGTGGAAAATACGACGATCCTAACGACCCAGGGCAAATAAATCACTTTGAAGCATTAACAACGGCTTTATCTGCTACTGTTGGGATGGGTAACATTGCAGGAGTTGCTGTAGCTATAGCTATTGGCGGCCCTGGAGCAGTGTTTTGGATGTGGGTGAGTGCCGTAGTAGGGATGTCTACAAAGTTTTTTAC
>QIIH01000272.1 GCA_003229235.1 Flavobacteriales bacterium
GTAAGAAACCGTAATGGGCAATTTTAAATCAGCTTTTGTTTGTATGTTTTCAAGCACGTTATAATTTAATAGGAGCTCAATTCCTGCAACATTAGATTCACCGGCATTAAATTGTTCCAGAGAACCTGTTCCGCCAGTTGCGGCTAAATCACTTCCTAAAAGATTAGAATAATCGTTGTAAAAACCAACCAACTCGCCGCGAATGCCTGCAAAATCAAAACGAGATCCTAATTCTAGATTAATACTACTTTCAGGGTCTGTGTTTTCGTTACTGCCTGGAGGGGCAAATCCTTTATGAATTCCACCAAATAATGCTAAGTCCTTGTTAAATTTATAATGGAATCCAATTCCTGGAATAAACACGTCTACGATGTTTTCTCTATAGCTAAGGTCAATTCCTGTGCGACCTGGGTCTTCTCTGCCAAAATCTTTACGACTTAAGACCATATTTTCATAGCGTAAACCAGGGGTTAAAGTCAAGCTATTAAAACGTACTTTGTACAAGGCATGTGCTGCTATTGCTGTTGCGCTGCTTATTCGGTTTGCATCTGTACCGGGTATAGCTACAGTGGTGCGCACCATTTCGCCATTTTGGAGCGCATACAAATCTTTCCACTGAAATCGATCTTCGTAATCTTTGTGATATCTAAAGCCAAGTTCTAAATCTTGAAACACCTTTTTGCCAAATTTAAAACGCGCGACGGTTTGTATTCCTTTAGATTCGTATTCCCTGTTATTGGCCTTTACTCCAAATGCGTCTGCTGGCGTATCTTGATTGCCTAACAAAGATTCGTATTGGGTTTGATAGGTAGTTGGATTGGCAAGTACATTGCTTATGCTTACACGTTCGCCAATTAATACATCGTCTAATTTGTACCAATTTCTTTTAAATTGATTTAAGTAGGCTGTGGTGTTAATTGTTATATTTTGACTGGGTATAATAAAGTGATTTAATTGATACTGCTTGTGCTGGTTTTGCATATTATCGGCTTGCGAAGCAGCGTAGCGCTTATAGGGATCTATGTCAAAATCGTCGTCGGTTAAGCCTAAATAGGTTTCGTTTGAATCTTCTTCTGAAAACTGAAACTTAACAGTTAGCGCCTGAAAGACTTTGGAGTCTTTATTGGTGTTTACTCTAAATTTTGCAAGCCAGTCTGTCTTGTCAAAGCCGGTATTGTCTAAGTTATCTAAACTTTTAAATCCATCCGAATTGTAGTTAAAATACTGGGTAACAAATCCAAAATTTTCACCTGAATCACCTAGAGAAGCTTCAATATTCCGGGAATTGTAATTTCCATAGGTTAGTCTAACGTTCCCAGCAAATCGTTTAGGAATTTGCTTAGAAACAAAGTTAATGGCACCTCCAGTGGTGAATGGCCCATATTGTACTTGGCTACTTCCTTTTAACACCTCTATAGATTCAATTCTACCCAGGGTAGGGAAGTAATACGCCGCTGGCGCGCTGTATGGAGCTGGTGCAATTAGTACATTGTCTTCCATTAGGGTAATTTTAGCACTACGCTCTGGAGAACTACCCCGTAAACTTATATTAGGACGCAGTCCAAAACCATCTTCTTCGTAAATAGAAATTCCAGGCACGGCCCTTAGTACCTTATTTGGATCGGTATAGCCAAATTGCTGCAATTCCTGTGGTGAGATAAAATAAGCAGAACCCGTTCTGTTTTTTACTTCAAACTTGCTTCCTAAAATATTAGAAGACAGCAGTACCTCGTCTAATACTTCACGCTTATTTATTGTATCTTGTTGTGCAGTGGTATCCTGCCCCAGCGCAGTTAAAGATGCAGCTAAAAGTACAAGTGCTGTAAGTTTAATATTCATCTATATTTATTTAGACTAATTATAAATAATGATTAAAATCAGCGGCAAATTTACTTTTAGAATTTCTTTTTTACAAGCTTATTTAGATTAAATTTAAATAAGGATAGTGTTAAAATTTATGACTCTTTAAAACTCAATGATTTACCACTGTGCAAAATCGATTTGTTCTTAGGTTGACTTTAGTTTGGAGTAAAGAGAACTCTCATTTATTTGTGGTACATTTGCATGCAATTAAATAGTAATCATTTTCCGGCTACTTCGGAACTAAATTTAATTGCAATGACTGCACACGAAAATAAAATTGTAGGAGAAGGATTAACCTATGACGACGTCTTATTAGTTCCTGGATATTCAGAAGTACTTCCGCGCGACGTATCAATCAAATCAAAATTTACAAGAGAAATCTCACTTAATGTTCCTATCGTTTCTGCTGCTATGGATACGGTTACAGAGGCACGCATGGCAATTGCCATGGCGCAAGAAGGTGGGATTGGTGTATTGCACAAAAACATGACCATAGAGCAACAAGCCACAAAAGTGCGTCGTGTTAAAAGAGCCGAAAGCGGAATGATTATAGATCCTGTGACACTTCCGCCAACTGCTGTTGTAAAAGATGCTAAAGACAATATGCGTGAGCATAGTATAGGCGGAATTCCAATCGTCGATGAAAATGGGAAACTAGTGGGAATTGTAACCAATCGTGATTTGCGATTCGAAAAAAATGACGAGCGCCCTATCATAGAGGTGATGACATCAGAAAATTTAGTGACAACTCGCGAAGGAACTTCATTGGGGGAAGCAGAAGTAATTTTGCAAGACCATAAAATCGAAAAACTACCAGTAGTTACAGATGATAATACCTTAATTGGTTTAATTACTTTTAGAGATATCACGAAGCTAACTCAGAAACCCAGCGCAAATAAAGACACTTATGGGCGTTTAAGAGTAGCTGCAGCGGTTGGAGTAACGGCCGATACCGTTGAACGTGTTTCTGCATTAGTAGCTGCCCACGTAGATGCTATTGTTATAGATACCGCACATGGGCACACAAAAGGTGTGGTGACTGTTTTAAAGAAAGTAAAAGCTCATTTTCCCGATTTACAAGTTGTGGTAGGTAATATCGCTACAGGGGCAGCGGCCAAATATTTGGTCGATGCAGGTGCCGACGCCGTTAAAGTAGGTATTGGACCAGGTTCTATTTGTACTACTCGCGTAGTAGCAGGGGTTGGTTTTCCTCAATTTTCGGCTGTGATAGAAGTTGCCGCAGCGATTAAGGGCAGCGGTGTTCCTGTTATCGCCGATGGCGGAATTAGATACACTGGAGATATTCCAAAGGCATTAGCTGCAGGCGCCGATTGCGTCATGCTCGGTTCTTTACTTGCAGGAACTAAAGAATCTCCTGGCGAGACTATAATATACGAAGGACGTAAGTTTAAATCGTATCGCGGAATGGGTTCTGTCGAAGCGATGAGCCAAGGTTCTAAGGATCGTTATTTTCAGGACGTAGAAGACGATTTAAAGAAATTGGTTCCAGAAGGAATAGTAGGTCGTGTCCCGTATAAAGGCGATCTTTATGAGAGTATTCATCAGTTTGTTGGTGGTCTAAGAGCTGGAATGGGATACTGTGGAACAAAAGATATTGATACCTTAAAAGAGACCGGAAAATTTGTAAAAATTACGGCCTCTGGAATACTTGAGAGCCATCCACACGATGTAACCATAACTAAAGAGGCGCCTAACTACAGTCGTTAATTCATTTCTTTTTTATGAACTCAGGTTATGAGAAACAATCTGTTTTTATTGTTGCAATTTATTGTTGTTTTTTACAGGCTTGATTAAGTGTAAAAAAAAAGACCCATGACTTTGGTGTTTCCAATAGTTAAGGGCCTTAATATATTGTAAGAATCTGTTGCTATTCCTCTAGTGGGATGCCCATATTTGTCAATACAGCATTGGTCACATCAAAGTTTTTATCTAGATATGCGATAGAAGCGTTTACCGCGACTACTTGCGTATACAGTTGCTCTTTGGCAACAACTTCTAAGGATTTCCCAATTTTAGCATACAAAGGGCCCATCAACTCATTTTGTCTGATCTGTAATAAAGAAACCGAGTTTTCTCTAAATTGAGTCATATCATTTTCTAAATTAATAATTTCGGTTTGTTTAATACCCTTAATAGCATCGCCATATGTAGTCTCCATGGCTTGGTAGTTTGCTATAAGTGAATCGTAAACCACAATCTTTTCGTTTAGTTGACCATCTAATTCGTTGCCATATGCCTGAACTTCAACTTTCACTTGTTCGATCTCCGGCATTTTACTTAAAATATAATCTACATCTATGGTGCCTACTTTAGAGGTAGTTTGTGCCATAGACCCTAAACTTATCATTAAAGAAAATGCAACTATGATTAGTTTTTTCATTTGTTCTAAATATTAATTTTTTGCAAAGATAAATTTTTGAACGACAATAGTAGTGCCAAATTAAAGCGTTATGATTTATTTATCAGTTATTTGCTTTCCGCGATGCGGATGTAAACGTGCTCTTAGGTCGTTAACCATATCAAGAGATACAACCATAGCGGCCGAAACAAATACAGAAGAATTTTCAATCAACTCAAACTGAGTTTCGTATATGCCCTCTGTACTTGCGAATTCTTTAAGGTGGATTAAGTGGTGTTTTGCTGTTTTTAGTGCATCTGGGCCTCTAAAATCCCATAATAGTTGAGCTTTATCTTTCATGATTAGTTATTTATTTTTAATAACGCTTACCCATTTAGTATTCCAAATTCAACGCAGACCCTTTTTGTCCTGATTTGCCAGAAACAAAATTGTAACTTTCCAGCCCGCGTTGCTAGTGCTTTATGTTTTCTGCACAATCTAGTTTTTGAATAACTTCGCCAACTGGCTTGTTTATTGCAATTTGGCAAGTATACTCTATTGTAAGTTTAATTTTAATAAGATTATAAAACACACTTTTTATTAAAGCGTTATAGTTTTCTTAAAATTAGTAATTTATTGTTTACAACTACTATTATTTCTTGTATACATCACCCTTTTTGTTATTTTTGTCTGTTGAAAAAAATTAAAAGCTCACCATATGAAATACCTACTTCGAATCACTATTTTGTGTTTACTTGTTGCCCCAAATACTTGGGCTCAAGACTTAGAAGAAAAAGTTATTCTCACCGTAGATGATCGCCCTGTTACAGCAGGCGAGTTTATGAGAGTATATAATAAAAATTTAGAACTGGTTCAAGACCCAGAACAAAAAGACCTAGACAACTACTTAAGTCTTTATGTCGATTATAAATTAAAAGTGGCCGAGGCATATAGTAGAAAACTTGATACCACTAGCATGCATGCTCTTGAATACAGGAAATACAAGCATCAATTAGCAACAACGTATATGTCTGTTAATGACGTTACCGACGATTTAATGAAAGAAGCTTATGGGAGATTGAGCGAACAAATTAATGTTCGCCATATTTTAATAAATTCGAATCGTGATGCTTTGCCTCAAGATACTTTGGTAGCTTATAATAAATTAGCGAAAATTCGCGCAGATGTTTTAGCAGGAAAAGAAGACTTTGAAGTCGCAGCTAGAAAATATTCTGACGACCCCAGCGCTCCATCAACTGGAGGCAATTTAGGGTGGTTCTCTGCATTTAAAATGATGTACCCTTTTGAGATTGTGGCATACAATACGCCAGTAGGTGAGACCTCTCAAGTTTTTAGAACTCCTTTTGGCTTTCATTTTTTGGAAGTGTTAGACAGGCGTAATGTAGCTAAGGAAGTGACCGTCGCTCACATTATGATTACTTCAAAAAAAGATGATCCATCGTTTAACGCAGAGCAACGAATAGGCGAAATATATGGGAACTTGCAACAGGGTGGATCTTTTGAAGAGATCGCTAAGCAATTTTCGGACGACAAAAATACGGCTGTAAATGGAGGTAAATTAAATCGATTTGGTCCGGGACAACTCAATGCCGAGGACTTTGAAGAGCAAGCATTTGCAGTAAAAAATATTGGAGAATATTCGGTTCCGTTTAAATCAGATTATGGTTGGCATATAGTAAAATTGCTAGAGCGTCACGAGTATCCATCCTATGAAGAGTTAGCTCCTAGACTAAAAAAACAAGTGCAGCAAGCACATCGTTTAGATTTTATTAAAAGCATTACAGTCGAAGAACTAATGGAACGATATAATGTTGAATATCCGCAACATGTAGTCGATTTTTTTACCGACTTTTTTAATGAGAGTATCACTAAAAAAGAGTGGGAATATACAGATACGCTCAACCCTAAACTAAAAACGGTTATCTACCAATTGCCTCATGCCACCTATACGTACGATGATTTTGCCAGATTTGTTTTAGTGAGACAAAAAAGGTCTGCAAGACATTCGAATACATATGGAGCTGCCAAGGGTTATTTAGAAGAATACGAATTACAAACTCTTCGTGAATATTTTAAAGATCACCTTGACCTTGAAGATCCAGAATTTGCTAAAGTGGTTGCTGAATATAAAGAGGGTCTTTTAATTTTCGATTTAATGGATCAGACAATATGGGGTGCAGTAAAGCGAGATACGGTTGGGTTAGAAAATTTTTATCGTGAGAACCAACAAAACTATCAGTATAAAAAGCGAGTGAATGCTTTAATTACGCAGAGCCCGAGTAAAGACGTAGCAAAAGAAGTAAGATCTCGATTAAAGAAAAATGCTAGTCTGGCAAGTCTAAAAGAAGAATTCGCTCAAGAAGGTGCAGTGAAAGTAATTTTTACACAAGGAGTTTTTGAAATAGATGCACGCGAACTTCCAGAAGGATTTTCAGCTAGAAAAGGAGTTTCTAAAGTATACAATACAAACGACCAATATTCAGTTATTAGTGTAGCTAACATACTTCCAACATCTATCAAACCTCTAAAAAGTGTTAAAGGACAGGTTATGGGCGATTATCAGACGCAATTAGAAAAGGACTTTATGCAAAATTTACATGAAAAATTTGACGTGGTTGTAAATCAAGATGTATTAAACGAAGTAAAGAATAAATTTAACTAGTGATTAGACTCATTTGGCTTTTTATAATATCGATACTGCTTGTTTCTTGTGATTACTTTAAAAAGGAACAACCCAAGGATCCTGTCGCAAGGGTAAACAATTCTTATTTGTATAAAGAAGATATTGCTTCGCTTATTCAAGAAAATACGACCCCAGCAGATAGTGCGATAATTGTAAACAACTATATAAATCGATGGGCTACCCAACAGTTATTAATCGATAAGGCTAATGTTAATTTGCCTATAGAGCAATTAGCTAATTATGATCAGCTAGTAAGTGATTATCGCAATGATTTATATACAAAAGGCTATAAAAATGCTATCGTTTCTCGCCAGTTAGATATCACTATTAGTGAGCTTGATTACCAAGAATATTATGACCAAAACAAGGAAAATTTCGTATTGAATGATCGCTTGTTACAACTTAGGTATATATACATAAGTTCTGAAAACAACAACCTTATCCAGATAAAACAAGCCTTGAGGCGCTTTAATCTAGAAGACAAGGCAAAACTTGAAGAGATAGCCATTCAGTTTATTAGATACTACGGAGACGATAGTACTTGGGTAAAGCAAGAGTCTGTTATAGAAAAGATACCGCCACTGACACAATCCAACAACATACAACTGTTAAAAAATTCTAATTACTTGCAATTGCAAGATTCAATAGGAGTATATTTGGTGCAAATTAAAAAGGTGCTCAAACGTAACGAAATAGCGCCCTTGGTATTTGTAAAACCAACGATTGAGCAAATTATTTTAAATAAAAGGAAGCTCGATTTGATAAAGAAATTAGAAGCCGATATTACAAAAGATGCGATTAGAAAAAATGACTTTGAAGTATATCAATAAAAGTATCCAACTTACCGTTTTATTCGCCTTTTTCGTAAGTGGAATTCAGGCACAAGAGGTAGTACAAGTAGATTCTACAGGTGTTGCTACAGCGACTAAAACTATCGACACAGTTAAAACTTTTAAAAGATATAAAGTAGATGGAGTAGCTTCTGTTGTTGGAGACTACATTGTATTGGATAGTGATATCGACAAAAAATATATCGAAATAGAAAGCCAAGGTTTTTCTGTAGCCGATGTTACTCGCTGCGATTTGCTCGGTTCTTTACTTGAAGAAAAATTATACGCTCATCATGCAGTTATTGACAGTGTTTTTATTGCAGACGATCAAGTAAACGGGGCCGTAGACCAACAAATTCAATATATGCTGGCCCAGATTAATTCTGAGGCGGCATTGTTAGATTTTTATAAAAAAGAATCAATGGCAGATCTGCGTACTGAATTGTTTAGTATAAACAAAGCAAATTTATTGGCGTCAGAAATGCAGCGAAAGGTAATTGAAGAGGTAGAAATTACTCCAGAAGAAATTCGCAGTTTTTTTGCTTCTATTCCAGTAGACGAGCGCCCTGTCTTTAGTGCCGAATTGGAAGTTGCTCAAATTGTAATAGAACCCGAAATTCCTGAAGCAGAACGACAGGCTGTAATCGATAAGTTAAATGAGTTTCGAGGTGGAATCGTAAACAATGGAGATAGTTTTGCTACAAAAGCAGTATTGTATTCGCAAGATCCAGGGTCAAGCACCAAAGGAGGTAAAATTAGCCTTAAGCGAAGCGATGCCTTTGTAAAGGAATTTAAAGACGTTGCTTTTTCCTTACTCGAAGGCGAGATAAGTGAACCTTTTGAATCGGAATTTGGCTTTCACTTAATGATTGTCGATAAGGTTAGAGGGCAATCTAGGGATGTACGTCATATATTGCTAGTACCTAACGTAACAGAAGCAACTGTTGCCGCAGCAAAAGAAAAAATTAACAACATTCGTACAAGAATTATAGCTGGCGAACTTTCTTTTGAAGATGCTGCTAAAAGCGAATCCGACGAAGTGGAGACCAAAAATGACGGTGGGCAGCTAGTTAATCCTGTAACTGGAGATACACGTTTTGATTTAACCAAAATGGACCCTACCATGAGTGCGCAGGTATACGATTTAAAAGACAACGAAGTGTCTAAAGTATTTACAGATAAAGACCGTGCAGGAAGACGTAAATTTAAAATTTTAACGGTAACAAATCGCTACGAAGAACATCAAGCAGATTACTCAAAGGATTACGAAAAAATTAGAGATTTGGCTATACGCGATAAGCAACGAAAAGCAATCGAAGAATGGCAGGACGAAAAAATAAAAGAAACCTATGTGAGCGTCAATAAAGATTATGCAGGTTGCGATTTTGCTAGTAACTGGTTAAAAAATTAAGTATGTCTGATGTCGCTGCCATACAGCAACTTGTTGTAAAATATCAAGAATTAAAAGACGAAATTGCTAAGGTAATTGTGGGTCAAGATGAGGTGGTCGATCAGGTACTTCTAGCTATCTTTTCTGGAGGTCACGCCTTGTTGATTGGTGTACCCGGTTTGGCAAAAACATTACTTGTAAATACAGTAGCACAAACATTAGGACTAGATTTTAAGCGAATTCAGTTTACACCAGATTTAATGCCTAGTGATATATTAGGATCCGAAATTTTAGACCAAAACAGAAACTTTACCTTTATAAAGGGACCAATCTTTGCAAATATTATTCTTGCAGATGAGATTAATCGGACTCCTCCTAAAACACAGGCTGCACTCCTAGAAGCTATGCAGGAAAGATCTGTGACTGTAGCTGGAAAGCAATACCAACTTGACCTTCCTTATTTTGTATTGGCTACTCAAAACCCAATAGAACAAGAGGGCACATATCCGCTTCCTGAAGCTCAGTTAGACAGATTTATGTTTGCGATAAACTTGGAGTATCCAAGTTTTGAAGAAGAAGTGACGATAGTAAAAAAGACAACTTCAGACGAACAGGCTAGTGTAAATAAGCTTTTTTCTGATAAAGAAATTTTAGACTTTCAGCACTTAATAAGACGAGTACCTGTTGCCGATAATGTTGTAGAATACGCAGTGACGCTTGTGGGCAAAACACGCCCGAAGGGTAAAACTGCACCAGAACAGGTTAAAAATTATATCGACTGGGGCGCTGGCCCAAGAGCCTCTCAGTATTTAATTCTAGCTGCAAAGGCAAATGCAGCGGTAAATGGTAAGTTTTCTCCAGACATAGAAGATGTCCAAAAGGTGGCAGTTAGTGTATTACGTCATAGACTTATTAAAAACTACAAAGCCGAAGCCGAAGGCATCACCATTGAGCAAATTATCGAAGGCCTTTTTTAATTGGCTTCTCGAGCTTCTTTTATCTTTTTATCTAATTCATAATCATATAGCGCCACAAACATGCTAGCCATCATGTCTTGCTTGGTTGCAGAGGTATTATTTGTTTGTAAAATTAGTTGGTATTCATGATCTGGATAAAGTAAAACCCCTTCGCTACTTGAGAATTCTGCTATTTTTTCCAGTCCAATTTTATCTAAATGATTTTTGGCTTTAGCCGTAAATATTATGGAGTCTGTGGTAACATCTTTAAGCGCAAGAGATTCTGCAAACGGATGTAAATGAGTTGCAATATGATGCAGGCGGGTAGTATCTTTAAGTTGTAATTGATCGCTCACTACAGAACGGTACGTTTGTTTTCCTGGGAAGATCACCCAATGACCAGACATACGCTGCCCGTTACTCGCTAAATAGTTGTGGTTTTTGGTTTCTACAGGAATACAAATCGTGGGGTCTACCTTGGCGGCATCATTTTTAAAGGGCCGCTCGTCGTCGTAAGGAAGCATTATAAAAATAGTGCGACTACTTAAAGGTTTAAACGTGGTATTGTCTGGTGAATACGCGAGGCTTATTTTATGTTTTAGCTTAAAAACACTATCCTTTTTATTGTGATTTAAAGATTGGGTGCTTAAATATAAGTATTCGTTTGCCCTAATAGGAAATCCAAACCCTTCTGGGAACTCATAAGTTTCCATGCCGTTAGTAAGGGTAGCTAAGCGGGGGTAATGCTTACCAATTCTGCCAGGTAGATCCCATTTTGAATAATAACTACTATCGTAGTAATCTATATTGGTGTGGCAGATAAAATCGTTAGATA
>QIIH01000223.1 GCA_003229235.1 Flavobacteriales bacterium
GTTACTTTTCGGCGCGAGCCAAATGTTACTAAGTACAACATCACTCCGCCAAAGCTATTTTTAAACTCAATTGAGTGTAGTTTGCCACTCTCACATCCTGTCCGCATGGTAGGAATCACATCAAAGTCTATAGCTAAACCCTTAAATACAGTGTCAAACTCGACCACATACATGTCTCTAAAAAAATCTTTACGTTCATTAAGGTCTGGGCTCGGAACACCATGTGTGCTTGTTAGTACAGTAGAATAACAGCTATTTAACATGCTTATTAATAGCAAAGAAGTGATAAAATAGATAAGCTTTTTCATAATAAATAGTTCAATTAAAATATTTGCGAAGCTGTAAACTGTGCTTCAAGTTTTGCCATGGCTAACCAATTGTTCTGCTGCTAACTACAAAGGACTCTTAAGGTATTACTTAATTTATTCTCAATATGCTTAATTAAAGAGAAATAGGCAATACGTATTTGTACTCGAATTTTGCTCTTACTTTATTAAAAACACATCGCAAAAAACATTTGGTGTATAAAATTAGTCTCGTAGTTTCATGTTCACTTGGTTTTTTTTGTATCATTACTCATGGATTATTTTATTATCGCTACTGTTCTAATAACCTTAGCTGCACTCTTTGGATATATCAATGTTAAATTACTAAAACTACCTACTGCCATTGGGTTAATGCTCATCACTATTGTTTTTACTCTTGTGATATTTGCAATTAGTTTTGTAGACGACACCCTCTTAGATGCCGAGCGATATATCATTACACATATAGACTTTAAAACGCTTTTACTAGATGTGATGCTAAGTTTTATGCTTTTTGCAGGCGCCTTGCATACTAATTTCGAACAGCTGAATATTCATCGTGGCCCTGTATTGGTGTTTTCTACCATCGGGGTGCTTACCTCTACCTTTCTTGTTGGTACTGCGATATATTTTATGCTCCCACTATTTGGCTTAGATGTAACGTTTATCTATTGTTTATTATTTGGAGCCTTAATATCGCCTACAGATCCTATCGCTGTAATGGGAATACTAAAAAAGGCTGGAGTCCCTAAAAAATTAGAAGCCAAAATTGTTGGCGAATCTCTTTTTAACGATGGTATTGGGGTAGTTGTATTTTTAACCATCTATCAGATTGCAGACGCGGGAATAGATTCCTTCGACTTTGGGCAAACCGTACAACTTTTTGGCACTGAAGTGCTTGGCGGGATTGGCTTAGGCCTCGCCTTAGGTTGGATTGCTTACCGTTTAATGCGTACTATTGACGATTATCAAATTGAAATTTTAGTGACATTAGCGGCTGTAATGGGCGGGACCATAATCGCACAATACTTTCATCTTTCGGCGCCACTGGCGATGGTAACTGCAGGTTTAGTAGTAGGAAACGACAGAGTACGACAGAGCGCTATGAGCAAATTAACAGAAGAATACGTAGACAAGTTCTGGGAATTAGTAGATATGCTCTTAAACACTATACTGTTTGTGCTTATTGGGATGGAGATTCTGGTCTTAACGCTTGGCGATGGTTATTTATTGGCAGGCTTATTGGCTGTGCCAATTGTTTTAGTATGTAGGTTTGCTTCGCTATTACTCCCTATTAACTTCTTTAAACGCAGGTTAAACTTTGTTCCTAAAACCAATTTGATAATGACCTGGGGTGGCCTTCGTGGTGGGATCTCTATCGCATTGGCATTAGGATTAACTGTCCAGATGGAGCGCGATTTGTTTTTGGTGATTACTTATGTAATCGTTGTATTCTCTATTTTGGTACAAGGGATGACAGTAGGCAAATTGGTAAAACGCTTTAAAGAATAAACAGGCTTCGCTACTTTTTATAAGGCCTAATAATAAGCCGGTTAGATTTATCGTAAGAGAAATAACTCCCCATCCAATTAATGCCAACCATTAGCTTGTTCTTAAAACCGCTAATCGACATTAAATGCACGGTAGACCATATAAACCAGGCCAAGTAGCCCTTAAAATGTAGTTTGTTTATGTCTGCTACTGCCTTTTTCATTCCGATAGTTGCTAAGGCGCCTTTGTCTTTATAAACAAAGGGGTTCCAATTG
Organism: Flavobacteriales bacterium; assembly: GCA_003229235.1. GTDB lineage: Bacteria > Bacteroidota > Bacteroidia > Flavobacteriales > Flavobacteriaceae > Gilvibacter. The sequence continues at coordinate 2,072 of QIIH01000223.1, forward strand.
TTTGATTGAATATTTTTCGCCAAATGTGTTCCCTGCTGAATAGCTGTTGGCGCTACCATAGGATGCCCTTGCGGATATGCTTCTGTAGACATTAAAGCGACATCACCAATTGCATAAATGTGATTATGGCCTTCTACTTTGTTAGTGTCGTTTACTTTAATTCGATGTCCTGAAACTATATACTCAGAATCAATTCCGCTAGGAAATTGCCCTTTAACCCCAGCGGTCCATAATAAAGTTTTTGCTTTAATTGGTGGTTTCTCTGCTAGCCCAATAATACTCCCATCATACGAAGTAACCTTTGTATTGAGCATTACGTTTATTCCTAAATCGTTAAGGTATTTTAAAGATTCATTTTGTGATTTCTCACTCATGGCACCCAGCAATTTACCACTGGCTTCGACCAAATAAATCTGTAATTTTTCTCGTGGCAGATCTGGATAATCTTTTTTAAACACATAGCGCTTAAACTCGGCTAGCGCTCCAGCCATTTCTATCCCGGCTGGCCCACCTCCTACTATAACTACACTCAATAGGTTATCTATCTCATCAGACTCAATTGGAGCAGTCACAGCGGCTTCCATATTTTGTAAAAGATGGCTGCGAATGTCTAATGATTCTTGTATGTCCTTTAATCCTATACTATGCCTTTCGACATCTGCTAAGCCATAAAAATTGTTAGTGCTCCCTGTCGCAATAACCAAGTAATCATAACCGAGGTTGCCAATAGTTGTCTCTATTGTTTTTTCTGCGGAATTGATATGAATTACCTCCCCCATTCTAAAGCTCAAATTATCGTATCGTTGAAACATTTTACGTATGGCAAATACTATCGAATCTGGCTCTAGGCCGCTAGTGGCAACTTGATAAAATAAGGGCGGAAACTGATGAAAGTTGTTTTTGTCGAGTAGGACGATTTGATATGGTTTGTTTTTAAATTGTTTAATAAAATGAACGCCAGCAAAACCGGCACCAACAACTACTATTCTTGGATGTTTAGATTCTGGGACGGTAATTGTCATATGCACTTAACTTTTTATTGCTGTGGACACTTGTACTTTAAGGGCTGGCAATACCTCTTTTTCGAACCATGGATTCTTTGCTTGCCAAATGTTGTTTCGAGGCGATGGATGCGGTAAAACAAAGTAATCTGGCAAATACGAATCAAAATTTTTAACTCGCTCTGCTAATGTCTTTTTTTGATCGGATTTTAAGTAATATCCTTGCGCATAACTTCCCACTAAAATGATAAGCTTTACATGGGTTAGCTTGTCTAGAATTTGAGTATGCCATAAGGGTGCACATTCTTTTCTGGGAGGCAAGTCGCCAGATTTCCCTATACCGGGAAAACAGAAACCTATCGGAATAAGTGCAAAGTTATCAGGCTTGTAAAATTGCTCCTTAGAAACATGCATCCAGGCTCTGAGATTATCACCGCTTTTATCGTCCCACGGCACACCAGATTCGTGCACAATTCTGCCAGGTGCTTGGCCTATTAGTAAGACTTTACTTTTGGAGTTAAAAGAAACAACGGGATTGGGATGATGATCAAAAAGCGGAGCACATACTTTACACTGTAAAATCTGTTGTTTTAGCTGGATCATTCTGACTTTTAAATGTTACATCAAAATACGGAATATTCAACTAACTATGGCTACTTAAAATTTAAGATTTAACAAAAAAAGAGCAAAACATCGTTTGCTCTTTAACAAGTATATAGCTCCCCAACTACTAACTCGTTTGTCTTTGTAAAAATAGACTCTGATACGCTTTTACGAAATGGGTATTTACACCCATTTTATTGACAATTACGCTACGCTTTGTCGAATAATCGCAATACATAAGAAAAAGGAAGTGCCCAACAGAAATCGTTTTGTTTGGCAAAAACTATTGCAACTATATGGCCTCCAGGCTCTGTTAGTACAAGACTACCTGAATCTCCCGGTTGATTAAAATCTCTGTTTATTCCTTTGATTCCAATAATTCCAGAAAAATTGTACCTAACACCATTTAGACTCACTCTGCCCGATCCAGCAACAGATTGTACAATCCCAAGTGTGACCCCTGTAGCAGATCCATTTTTTTGAACTCGCATGTTAATTCGAGCTCCATATGCTTTTAATTTTGTTGGGGTTGGTGTTACCCATATCGGATCTAAACTTGACGTGTCTATTTTAAATATTGCTGCGTCAATTAAGTTGCGATTGTCCCCAGGTTTTATTCTATAAAAATTAAACAATGTCCCGGCAACTTTATTAGGCTCATACATGATATTATCACCCAGCTGATAATCATTTAAATCACATAATACATGAGAGTTTGAGATCCCATAGTCTACATTGTTTTTTTTTATAACACCCCCTAAGGTACCCCAGCCAGCATTTTTAAAATTTCGGACTTGATGTCCAGTGTTTAAAGAAATTTTAGTGAATCTGGCTTCTCCATGTTGGTGTATCACCTTATACAATACCCCTTCAAAAAATGGGGCTACTATATCGCGCACTTTGTTTAAATCGGTTTTGTCACTAGTGATAATTACAGCGCGCCTCTCGCTGTCCTTATGATCGATAAACACAGACTGTATATCTAAATGATCAAACTCAGGGTTAAACAATACAGATGTCTCAAAATGTTCTATACACTTCTTTATTTGGCTATGTTTAGTCATTTTGATATAATGCTTTGATCGACTTCGAGTTAAGAGGAAACTTCTTTTTACTTCCAGAAAGAGTAAATACGTTCAGATCAACAGCTAAAAAGGCTCCTACTTGCAAAGAATTGGCTTGCATTACTACATCCTGATCTGTTGTAATAGTGCGCAGCGATGGTAGGTATTTAGCACCTAACCCTAATGTTATTGGGCTATTAGCTATATGCAATGTGATAAATCCGCCTGGCGACAGAACTTGTTCAAACCCAATCTCTGGATTGCTAGACAAATTTTCGTTATCATTATTAAGACTATAATTTAAAACAGCACCTAAATCAAGCACTTGTATAAAAAGACCTACGGCTCCAATTGGTTTCCAGTTGGTCCCTAATGCCATCTCAATGCCTATGGGTAATGTTACACTGGCAAAACTCCCTTTTGTAGACTCTTGGCCTGCTACTTTTGCAGATTCTAATCCGGCAGCAGCACCAGGATAAAAACTGAGTGTTGTACTAAAATAGCTCTTTTGACGCATCATATAGCCCCCAGATTGGTTGGCGACAGATTCGAGAGCTTTTTCTATATCCTCACTGTCATCGGCTAGAATAATCGCAGCCATCAGTTTTCCATATTTATTGATGGCCTCACTGGTAGACTGCAGGTTTGCCAGTTTGTAAGTAGCAATATCTTTTGCAATAACTCGTTGCTCAGAAGCACTAAAATCGAATGCGCTTCTAACATAACTTCTGACTATTTGTAAGGTTAAATTTGGTGTTGCACTTAATGATTGTTCAAGTGCGTTAAACTTACTCACTAGCATACTAGCAATGTCCGGATACTTTGCCAATTGTTTTTGTGTTCTTTTCTCGAGTTCGTCAAAAACTTTTTTTAATGTTTCTCTTTTCTCGGGTTTAAATTTACTAGTTGCCTTTAGAAGCTCGTCTACATTAGAAATCTCATTCCAAGAAGCGTCAGAATATGTAGTCCCATCGGCGATACGCTCTCTAACCCAATAAATAAAGTTGAGTGTATTTAGTGCAACTATCCCATACTGTTTAGTGCTTATACCCTGCTGAATAGTGGTAATATATTTAAGGCCGGGAAGGTAGTCACTAGAAAATTTTTCGACGGTTTCGAATATTGGTAAATCAACTCCGAGGGTTTTAACCAAATCGACCGAAGTTTCGACCAAATCAAAGATCAATGTAACATAGTTTGAAAATTGACTTTGACTAAATTCTTGATTTTCAGATTTAGCAATATCATCTATAAGTGTGTTTATACTCTCTATCGATTGTGCGACAGCGGCAATTTGTAGTTGCAGTTTAGAAACATCCGAGCTTACTTTATCATAAAAATTTGTAGCATCGTTCCCGCTAATATTAAACAGAAATGATAATTCTGATCGATTTCTCAAGACGATTAACTTCCACAACGTTCGCATTTCTGCCCCAGTAAGGCTAGTGATTTCGCTAGTCTTTATGTATGAGATTTTTCCTTGGGCTTCGCTTTTTCTAATTATGCTTAAAAGCAGTTCGGCTCCAATTAAAGTTCTGTCGATTGTGGCAACATTTGCTAAAGGTTGTGACTGAGCATTGATAAAAGACTGCTTGCCTAATAATGTGATAATTTGATCTGCAGGTTTATTCAAGCCAATGTCTTTAGACAATCTAGCCATAACCGCCAAGCCAGCCTCAATCTCTCGTGCAACCGCAGAATCTAGCTTTATTTCAGAATTCTGAATAACGGCTTTAAAAATAAGGGGGCTATTGGTTGGAATATTATCAAAGTCTTGCAAAAATGTAGCCTTCCATGTAGCACCATCGGTAACAATAGACGATAAATCTGAAGTAGATAACATCCTTAACGTATTAGGAAACGTTTGTCTTAAAATTGGATCTGATTCTATTTTTTGCATCCATTCTCGCAAAAAAGACTGCATTAGTTCTTGTTCTGCTCTTTTTAATGCCCATTCTGCAATACCTTGCAAAATATCACTCTGACTAACACCTATAATAGATCCTATTCCAAGTCCAGAAGTGAATTGGGCACTTGAATCGTTTTTTAAGACAGAAACTGTCGCGGCTAAGTATTCGAAATCTCCCGGCATTTTAATGGCTGGAGAAACTGACAACAACGACGATAGATCATGAGATACCAACAATAAATAATTGGCTATCTCGTTGGCGATTTGCGGATTCACATTTGCGGCATCTGCTGTTGGTGAAGAAATAAACTCTGATACATTTGGCGAATTTGTTATAGTTGCATTGCCGTTCGAATCGTCAGCTGCAATAGGTTGATCGGTACCAGAAATGCTCAAACCATCATCTCCGGAATCAATTGCGCCGTCTACATTGCTAGCAGTGCTAGAAATTATCCCAGAAGAATTCATGAAGTTTGCCACGGCTATAGCTAAGTTATTGCGTCCTATTGCCGTGCTTAAATCTATTCGATTACCAGTTCCTGCTGCTTGTTTATTGTTGCGAGTTACAGCGTCTTGATTTAAATGATATAACTCGTAAAAGGCTTCTAAATTTTTGGCATCATCTATATATGACTGACCAAAAGAATTGTAACTCAAAGAGCATGCTAAAACAATTAATAGCGTCTTAAATGTGGTTTTCATAATTTGGTGTTTGATTGTTGCCTATGCGCGCTCAAATGGCCAATATGAGCCTAATTTTGCCGCAGATAGTTAAAGTTAGTTCTAATTCTTATATTTAGAAAGAATCAGACCCTTATCGGGCAATAAATGGGTATAAACACCTGCATAAAGAGTAACACTTTTTATAATTAATGGACTCATTCTAAATATGACTAAACCCTAGCATGAACACTAAACGATTTTTAAAGCCAATTTTATTTGTTTATGCAAGCACTTGGCTTTTTTCCTTGCTGTTTTTTCTAATCCAAATAGGAGGACGAAATACTTCGGTTTCAGAAATGCTCGCATTCTATAGCCGTTTTATTACTTCTATGCAAGGACTCATTATTCTGCATGTATTTTTTATTCTTTTATTCCTTGTCTATTTTCTTGGCAGGTACTTTATTAATCTATACAAGAGCAAAGGGCCAATTGTTTGTTTTAAAAGATTGTTGGTACGATTGATTTTTCCTGTAGGCCTTATTGTATTTGGAATAAAAGAAATTATCTCGTACCACAGTACAGAAGTTTATGATTATACTTGGAATACCGCCATAGAAAATAAGAACCCAATGGCGGTTGCGCATTATAAAAAGGATCAAAAACACAGGGGGATGACCGTATACAGAATAGGCCGTAGCAGAGATTTTCCTTTAGACAGCCTTGTGTCGAGTAATATAGAATGGATAGCGGTTTTGCCTTATTTTTATCAGCAGAACGAATCGACAGATTCTATCGAGCGTGGCCCAAATAGAGATGGTTGGAGCCGCAGAGATTCAAGTTTTATTGCCGGAATTAAACGCATCAAGGAGAAAGGGTTTAAAGTGTTTTTGAAACCACATTTATGGTTAGGTGATGGATGGCGTTCTAATATCAACTTTAAAAACCCAAAACAATGGGATAATTGGTTCGAATCCTATAAAAAAACTATGCTACATTACGCAAAAATGGCCGAACTCACTAACAGCGAAATGCTTTGCATCGGCACCGAACTTAAAACCTCCGTTATTGCTAAACCAGAGGCTTGGAATAAATTAATTGCTCAAATTCGTTCTATTTATAGTGGCAAATTAACCTATGCTGCCAACTGGGACGACGAGCTTGATGCAGTCCCCTTTTGGGGTCAAATGGACTATATTGGAGTGCAGGCATATTTTCCTTTAACAAAAGACAGCTATCCAAGTTTAAAACAAATAAAAGATGGTTGGAAGCCACATAAAGCGCGCTTGGAAGCATTGGCAAGGCAATATGGCAAAAAGGTATTGTTTACAGAAATTGGTTATAAAAAAGACTCTGATGCAACAGTTAGACCTTGGGAATGGGGCTCAAGGTTTTCGAGGTTGTTCGTTGCAAAATCAGAAAAAACTCAAACATTAGCTTTCGAAGCCCTTTACAGTGAATTTTGGCATCTCGATTGGTTTGCTGGTTCGTATATCTGGCAATGGCAGGCAAGCGGAAATTTTGCAGTTAAAGGAAGCCCTGCTCAAAATAAAATCGCCGAATGGTATAATAAAGTAATTAAACAACCTGCCCCAGAGCAAATTATAAATAGCGCTCTTCGATAATTTTTACATGCCAGCGTTCGTGCGCCAATGTCATAAATCCAACAGCCCCTGCAGTTAGTGGGGCATTACTCGCCGTTCCAATAAAGTTAAGATTTTCTGCATCTAAACTCTCTAAAAGTGACTCAGAATATGTGCGTGTTGCCTCATATTCACTTAGGAGACTTTCCATTGTCTTTTTTTGTGCGCCAGAAGGAATAATATAGTCGTCTTGCTCAAAGCCAGAAAGAGGTGAAGCATCGGCACGCGCAAAGCGGAAGGCTCTATACATAAAAATGCGTTCTGTGTCGATAATATGCTGAAGAACTTCTTTTATTGTCCATTTACCATCTTCATAACTATGATTGTGTAGTTCTGATGGAATTGCTTCAAAAAAGGCCTTAACTTGTCCTTTTTGCTCCTTGAGAGACGAAAATAACTCGGTAGTAGATTCTAATAAATCGAAATACCTTTGAAAATATGGAGGATATTGATCTGAATTAAGTTGATTTAAAGTCATGGTTCACAGATTTAAATTGATTTGTTTGTTGCTTGGTCGTAAAAAAAAAGAACGCTCCTGAAAGTTATGTCAAAATTACCACAAAAAAGACATAATATCAGGAGCGCAGCAACAACACTAATCTGCTTACTAACCGTATAAAAAATACCGTATAAACCAACCGAGCAAACAGTGTACAAAATTTTTCTTAATCATTGTTTTGTAAATCGAATTCTAGAGGGTTGGGTTCCGACACCACAACTACCGTCCCATCCTTCGTACCCCTCGACAAACCATAGTTCAAAAACGCTATCGTCGTTCAAATCTGCTGGCGCATTAACCGTCCCAGGCCCTAATAATACTGGAGCTCCAGATATGCCGCAAGCTCCAATCACGCTAGATAGCTGGTTTTTACCAAATACCATCTCGTCACAAACCACACTAAATTCATAATCTCGAGGCAACTCATTAGTTGGGTGCGATAATATATGCTTTAACGGAATCACTCGTACCGTGTTTGAATGTCCTTTTGTTATTTCTACCAATTTTGGGTCTCCAAAAGTTGGTCCAAAAGGCCCATCTAATACGCTACTGTAAAGATAAGTACCGGTGAAATCGTCTTCGTTTATAGGTTCTACCACGTTAATTATATAACAATACGGAGAACTAAAAAAAGTATTAAATGCCAGTATAATCGAACTCGCATTTCCGGTTGAAAAAGAACGTCCATCGGTTAATCGAACAATCAGCCTGATTAAAAACTGATCTTTGCACTCGATAACAGATTGAGATATTCCTACTGCAGTGGTCAATTGATTGTAAGAATACTCTAATGTTGTTCTTGGCAATCCTTGACCAATTCTTGTAAAATTGGCTGCCGGTATTGATTCGACTAGTATCTCATTTGTTGAGAAGTCGCCACCAGCAAGTGTATTGTCTTTAAAAGTTACTAAAACATCCAGACTTTCTAGGAGGTCGCCGTTTTCATTGTCTTGTTCTTCTACATCAATACTAAATAAACTATTAGTATCGTTAATGTCAAATTCGGAATTATTAATACTTAATGTGCGTATAACGGCTCCGTATTCTAAATTTTGAGTAACAATGTCTATCGCTTTATCGTCGTCTGAACATGCCAAGACAGTTAAGCATAAAAGCATAGTAAAAATCCTTCTCATACCCAAATAAAATTTTTAATTGATTAGGATGAAAGTACCACAGTTAGGTAGTAAAAAGGTGCAACCCGATAAATGTTTACTTAGATAAATGGGCGTTTTACTCTTGAGCTTTATAAATAACAAAGCTGGCGCGTACACCTGTGGCTAGATTCCACTCGTTTGAGAAAAGTAAGGTTCCTTCGTCGTCAATAATTATGAACTCGGCAGTATTTGGACCAGAAGCACCTTGGTTTAATGCTTCAATTTCAATTTTATTAGTACCAGGGTCTAAGAACAATTCAAATTCTTTAAATTTTCCTGTTAGATTAATTCCAGGAACC
>QIIH01000148.1 GCA_003229235.1 Flavobacteriales bacterium
CCTTTTCTTTTGTTTCTGTACTTGGTCTTTTCACAAATCGATTCACGGCTGCGTCTGATCGCAAGTATGATATCATTTCCCAATCAGACTGTGCCAATCTTCTTAATAATAATCGTTCTGTTTTTATTTCAGAGAAATGATTTTGATCCAAGTAATCATGCTTTTAAGTGTTGTCAATTATTGATATTCAAAAAATACGGATGACTTTGTCGAAGATAAAATATTAATATGGATTGTTAGGTTCTCTCTACTAACCTGATATTCTTAATTTTAAGAATTTTCCCTGTTGGTTTTGCAGGTAATAATAAGAAAAAATCAGTATATTAGACTAATTTGCTAAGATTCATAACGTTAGACTTTTAGCCTGTTTTGAGAAGGCCTTGACTGCAAAGAGTTGAGACCTCTTTTCCCCACCTAACATTAATAACTTTTGTAATAGTAGTATTGCATAAAATCAATCAATTATGCCAAGATGTATAGAGTGGGGCGAAGAACGTCACCAGGAATGTGAAAGAACCGAAGACCAGGGTTATAATGAATGCGCACGTGAAGAAGACCGCGGATATGCCGATTGCTGCACCTGGTGGCCCTGTAATTGGCTTTGCGACGCATGGGTATGGATAAGCAATGTGGTTTGCGTAAGTTGGACATGGATGTCTAATGTGGTCTGTGTTAGTTGGACTTGGATAAGTACTGCAGCATGCGTAGCTTGGGATTTTGTGGTCACTATTGTCTCTGCGATTTTAACCACCATAGAATCTATTTTGGGCTGGATTTTATCTGGCGTCGCCGCTATTATTGAACTCATTTTATCTATTCCTGGACTTGGAACCGTATTGAGATGGCTTCTAAATTTGGTCACGTTTTTGGTAGTTTCAATGGTAGCTGTAGGAGATTTAATACTGGGAGCTGTGGGTATCCGACCCGAAAAAACCCTACGGATTTGCCCAGTGATTTTGCGCGATGAAAATGGCGAACAAACGGCAGAAGTAGAAGGTGTTGTGGCTGTATTGCAATTGGCGGCCGATGTTTTTAAACGCGATGCCAATATCCGTTTAATTCCCAGCCGCCCATTTAATTACAGCACGGGTTTTGAAGGGGCTCCGCAAGTAGATGAAAGTTGGATTCATATTGACTCTAGGTCGAGTCCTACGGAGGTTTTAGATGCCGGGGATTCTGTTGCGAATGAATTTGGGATAGTAGGCAGTATATTACAAATGAAAATGACCAGTTTATGCTTTTATGGTGCCTGGCGTCGTATAACGGGGTTTGGTGCACCAATAACTGTCTTTTTTATACGAAATACGCTACCTAATAGTTCGGGGCGTTCCCTTTGGATAACGGATTATGTCTTTGTAAATGGAAACACAACAGAGATATTTACGAGTGGTCTTCAAAGAAACGCCAGAACAGCTGCTCATGAAATTGCTCATTCTTGTTCACTTTGGCACGAATGCATAGACAACGATCCTACTAATTTAATGGGAGTTAGTGGCTCTTGCGATCCCGTTGGCACCTTAGCAGCAGATACCGACAATCCAATACTATATGATTGGCAAGCTTTACTTATGCGCGGCAGCAAACACGTCTCTTACTTTTAAAATAATACTATGACAAAATTCGAAACTACCATAAACCATCCGGCGCAATTAAATACAATGACCAGCTTTAGCATGGCCCGTAAACGGGGGCTTGGTTTGCTAAAACTCTCTTCGGAATTTGTCCATAATAAACGTGGAGTTTTAGAGGAGCAGTTAAACAAATACTATTATGCATGCGGTTGTAGCCAAAGCGCAAAAATGCTCTTATTCGGCCTCCTTCTTGGAGGGTTGGCGTTATTTTTAAATAACTATTACCCAAGTTTTGCCATTCCTGCCTGGCATTGGACGGTTCCTAGTTTAGGTATTGCAGGAGCAGTTTTAGGTAAAGTATATGGCCTTAGCCGAGCCAACCACAAATTGCGACAGACTATTAGTGAAATTCAAAGCCTATGGACGGTTTCTACAAATTCTCATGAAGACGTAGTAGGATATTGTGGTTAGTTAATATGTATAAAATGTTTGATGTTGCCTTTGCAAAATATTGTTTCGATAATGAAAAAATTTAATCATCCAGTTCGTCCTTTTCTTTCTGCATAGCAATGTATCTAGTCACCAATCGCACCCCAAGTCTTGCGAATAGAATAATAGCAATAACCATAACAATGTTAAATCCGTCCATATACTATTTTTCTGTTGTGGTATTAGCTGCTTCCGGCATTCCCCCTATCTTGTCTAAAATTCCTTCCATTAGTAAATGCGTAACTATAGATTTGTCGGTCATTCTTACTAAAGTTACATTCTAAATATGTACAGAGTTTAAGTTAATCAATTAAAATAAAACACTTGTATCAGTCTGTTATGCAATTTTTTCTTGATAGATAATAATTTGCATCCCGTCCGGATCGCGTAAATAAAGATACTCTGAGCCCCAAGGGCGAGCTATTGGGCCTCTGACCTCCCATGTATCTTTTAATTTATCTACCCAAAAGGCTACGTTATCGGTTCTTAATTGAATACTCGCTTTGTTGTTCTCAAAGTCTTGATCAAATGCTTTTTGATAAAAGCTATGGTCTGCTAATATCTCAGAGATTTCTAAAAATGCATTACTTCCGTCTGGTCCAAATCTTACAATTACTCCTTTAGAACCATTCCCGTCGTCATATTCTTCTATAATTGTTAAATCTAAAACCTGGATATAAAATATTCTCGAAGCCTCAAAGTTTTTGGTTCTAATAACAGTCTTTAGACTTAATAAACTATTATGTGAATGGCTATCGTTCATGGAGTTTGATATGGTAATGCTTTGTTCGTTCTATTTCAATCTCAGCTAAAATTATACTAATCACTAGCAGTTGGGTTCAGCCATTTAGTGTTCTTTATGGTCGATTTATGATTTGTGTGCTGTTGTTTAAAATGGTTTTTTCTCATTAGTTTTAATTCTTTTAGCAGCAGTTTAAAACTTTTGGCTTCGGATTTCTTCTCTAAACTAAAAGTGACTTTATCTATATCTTTAAGGACGTCTTCTAGTTGTTTCGAACCACTTATACGAACCATTTCTTGTAACGATTTATTATTGTCAGGTATTCGGTTTAGCCAAGACGGTATTAACTCCAGAAATAAAAAGTAATCGTTTTTTACAATTGCCTTTTTCACCTTTGCAAATGCATAGGTCTCCGATGCTAAATAGCTATTATATTTTGTAATAATATAAGGAATAACTCTTTTTAAAATTTTGAACAAAAGGAAAAGAATTACTAAACCACTAATTAAATATTGAAAAAACAGTTTGGGCTCTATTCCGAAGATTAAAAAAGGGGTTTCTTCTGCCTGGATTGCTTCGACAACTTCCTTTTGAAGTGACTTTTTTATACTTGCCAACATGGCTAAATCTGCATTGGGTTTTACCGAAACAACCAAGGAATCAATTTCTTTTTTATAGAACTTTTTAGTGTTGTAGTTCCAATAGACATACTCAATTGGAGGTATAACAATGTCGCCTTCTTTTTCGAATAAGTAATTAACGGTTTCCGAGCGAGTAGCAGAAACTGCTGCTTTCGATTTTCGAGTATTTAGTTGCGGTCGCTTGGGGTAAATACTCACACCTGTGATGCTATCCCATTTTGTGACAGGCAAAAATTCTGATAAAGTACCTTGGGCCGAACGATATATCGTTCGCTGAACAACATCACCAACTTTAATATCTGATAAAGAAGCAGACCACTTTTCTGATATATTTAAACTAGACGATACCAGCCAATTATTAGGGTCGTATCCTGCCGGAATACCTTTAACAGTTAACACTTTTGGCCTGGTAGTAATGGTTCTCTTAATGCCCTTAAAACCTCCGGGCTTAGGAGATTCTATATTAATTGATAAACTCGGAATTGTAATTACTCCTTCTTGGGTAGGAAAAACGTTGTAGTAAAAGTCTACGCCCGCATGCGTTTTCCCGCTAAAGTCTCTGGAGTTACTCAAGGAGCGAAAATAGACTGTCAAAGCGCCGTCTACTTGTATGTTGCCAACATCAATGCCCGATGTAAACCATGTAGAGCTATAAACAGACACCGTTAATCTCACTGGCTGCCCAATATAGGCCTCGTCGGTATTCAGCGTAACATAACTAATTAGGTTTTGACCAAACAACGAGAATGTCAGCAGCCAAAAACACATAAATATCCCAAGCTTTTTTACCATTTTTTTGTTGGCTTTTTAACTTCTACTAATTTCTTTCTTATTTGATATCGGAACTTCTTTGTTAAAAATAGAGCGGGATCGTCGTCTACTTTTCGCATTAAAATGTTCTTTGGTATTTCTCCAGTCCCGGGTTTAAAATCGTCGGGCAATTCGTCTAGTTCTTTTCCTTTACGGGTATCGGTGTCTACGGTTTCTTCCTTGCGTTTTTTCTCCATGTCCTTTTTAGTCGCTTCTTGCCCGCCGCCACTCAAATCCTCAGGAGATTTATTTTGCTCGTTCTCTGCTTTCTTTTTTTCTTCGTTTAGCGCGACTTCTTCTGGCGATTGAGAATCTAATCGTTCGATGGCCATGGTGATTTGTTCTAAATTGGAATTGGCATTTTGATTAGAGGGGTCTTTTTGTAATACTTCTTTAAAGATTGCCTGCGATTCTGCTAACCGCCCAAGTTTAGCATAAGTTAGCCCTAAATTATACAAGCCACTAACGGTCGAATCTTGCTCAAAAGCTTTTTGTGCACTCAAAAAGTCGCCTGCCTTATAATAAGCAATGCCTTTGCGCATCGGGTCGCTGAACTTAGTCGCAGCCTCAAGATAGTTTTTCGCTTCAAATTGTTTTTGAGCCTGATACTCTTGTGTATACCATAAATCGGAAAATGTAAAATCGGGAATTGTGGTATTGTCATCTTCTGAACAAGAGTTAAATGCAAAAGCGACAATAATAAGATTTAACGCCCACCCTTTTCTAAAACTAAATAAAAACAGAAACGACAACGGAAACAGCAACCAATACCCTTCGTCTTTCCAGCTTTCTTCTTCGGCCTCTGGGAGGTCTTCAAAGATTAATTCGTCACTAATTACTTTGGCGAGATCTTTTACGTCGCTATCGTCTAGCGTCATTTCTACAACCGCTACGTTTTGTATGGCCGCTAGTCTATTTAACTTTTCAAGATCAAGGGCCGAGTTTTCTCTATAAGACGGAATTGTGGCGCCGCTTTGCGTGGCAAAAGGATAAACGTAAAGCCGCGCATTGTTTTGTTGCATAAAAATACTCACAGCTTCAATGGAAACATCGGCCAAATCGTCGGTAATTAATAAGATCTTACCCTCGGCCTTATTGTCGGTAAACAACGTATCGATTCTATTAAATAAAACACCAAACTCTGTTCCTTTTACGGGCATCATTTGTGGTTTTAAACCATCTAATTGATCCAGAATTATTTTGTAATCGGTTGTAAAAGGAATAGCAATATGAGTAGATCCGGCAAAGACCATTAAATTAGTTTCTGCTCTGGGGTTTGCGCTTAGTAAATCGTGAATTTTGAATTTTGCACGCTCCAATCTCGTTGGGGTTATGTCTTTTGCTAGCATGCTTTGCGACATATCTAAAGCAATAACAAACTGCGATTCAATTTTTTTAACCGGGGTTTTAATTTGATCCCAAGAAGGCCCAAAAAACCCAAAAAACCCGATCCCCAACATAAGGAGTACCGAAAGCTGAATAAGCCGTGTTTTCCATGCGGTCCCTTTCATGATTACATAAGGGCGTAGATGTTTGGCAACATGTTTTTTCCAAGAATTTGAATCACGATACAATATAAAGCCTATTAAAATAACAACCAAAACAGGAATTACTACCCACATGTATTCTGTGCGCAGAAAATGGAACTCGTCCCAATTGATATTTTTAATTTTTTCTAGCATTATTAATGAATCAGCCGTTTAAAAATTAATACGAGGTTATTTATCAAAACCAAGAATAGCCCTAAACCCAAAGCCGCTCCCAAAGGATAGTAGTATAGCAGTGTTATTGGAGTATACGATTCCTCTTCGTATTCTATGGGTTCGAGTGTGTCCAGTTCGGCGTAGATTTTTTCAAGTTCTTGAGCATCGATTGCTCTAAAATATTTTCCGCCAGTTAGCTCGGCAATTTCGATTAATGTTCTTTCGTCTA
Organism: Flavobacteriales bacterium; assembly: GCA_003229235.1. Classification (GTDB taxonomy): domain Bacteria; phylum Bacteroidota; class Bacteroidia; order Flavobacteriales; family Flavobacteriaceae; genus Gilvibacter. The sequence continues at coordinate 6,186 of QIIH01000148.1, forward strand.
AATCTGAGGAACTGCTACCAGGATTGCCAATACCGATAGTGTAAATTATAGTAGAATCTTTTTTTGCCATGTTTGCGGCGTCAAGCGGTAAAATTTCTGTCCCACTATCGACTCCGTCTGTCAGAAGCAGCATCACTTTGCTCTGAATGGTATCTCTTTCGAAGAGGTCCATCCCTTTTACGATGGCCTTACCTATGTTAGTCATTTGCCCTGCCATTCCTACATCGGCTTCGTCAAGCATTGTTTTAACCGTTTTAAGGTCTGTAGTAAATGGTGCTTGTACATAGGCATTACTAGCGAAAAACACTAAGCCCATTTTGTCGCTTTCTCTCCTGATAATAAAATCTCCCATTATATTTTTAACTCCCTCCCAACGCGTTACTCGCTTACCATCAGTAACCCAATCATTTTTTGCCATACTAAACGACAAATCGGCTAGAATTAAAAAGTTGCGCGATGTTTTTATCTTTTTTTCAGGTTTACCAATAAGCTCTGGAGAAGCCATTGCCAGGATTAGTAACAGCCAAATGAGATACATAAAAACCGATATATACCAGCTTCTTTTTTTGATATACGAGGCTTTTTTTGGTTTTTGCTTAGATACAGTAGCGGCTGCATTGAAGTAAGGATATATTAAGGCTGCGCTGCGGTTTTTAATAGCAGGCAACAACCAATAGACAAGAAATGGTAGTGCTGCCAAAAAAGCAACATAAGGATATGCAAATTGAAAGTTTTCAGGCATGCTTTTTTATCCAATTTATGCTCATGGCTGCAAATTCGTTTATAGTAAAACTGTCGTTCTCGTTAAACTCATTTTTGTAAACAGCACTAGCAATTACATCGTGATGCCTACTAAAAGAAGGTTGCTTAATTTTATTATCCAAAAAAAGAAGCCAGCCTTTTCCTTCTAAAGAAGCCACCGTTTTTCTGTCATAAGATTGTAAGGCAGTTTGCTTTAACTGGAACATAATTTGAGAGATTAAAAAGCTCATCGAACTTTTATTGTCCTGCGCTAGGTCTTCAATTATCGAAACAGCTTCTCTTCTGTAGGCCTTCTTTTTATAACCCAAGTAATATTTATAGACCATATAGCCCAATAAGAAAAACAACATAATAAAGAGTATTTTCCAGCCTATCGTGTCTGTGGTAAATTGTACCGGAACAGCGTCGATAATTGGGTTTAACTGTATGTCTTGGTCTTGTTGCACTTGCCCTAGATTATTGTTTATAATTACTAAATACCTCAATCAATTGCTCTTGGATGGGATCTATTGTATTTACTTTAAAAATGTTGATTTTATATTTTTCTAACTCCGATTTAAACCTCTTGTAATTATCCTCATAGGAGGCCTTGAGCTTCTCTTTGAGCTGTCTGTTTTTGACATTCAAGTTAATTTGATATGTCTTATTGGATACAACTAATTTCTCTGACGGGAGGCGCTCTTCTAAGGGGTCATACACCTTAATTAAGACTACATCATTATGGAGAGCCAACTGGCTTAAGTATTGTAACACAGCCTTATTGTATCTGTGAAAATCGCTAATAATAAAAACTACAAAATCGTGCGTAACAACATTGTTTATTTTGGCAATTACTTCGGGTAGAGATTTTTCGAAATCGAAGGTTTTGGGGTTGTAAATAGACCGATTCGCATCTACAATTTTCTGTAAAAAATAAATAATGTTTCTCGAGTCGCGCTTAGGAGTTACTAAATCGTAATTATCGCCCGTAAAAACCATCCCACCGATTCGGTCGCCTTTCTTTTTAATCTTATGCGCAATAATAGAAGCCAATTCGCCAGCTATAACAGCCTTTGTTTTATTCTGTGACCCAAAGCCCATAGTAGGAGATTGGTCTACAAAAATAAACGCTGGTTTCTCCTTTTCCTCAGTAAAGACCTTGGTGTGAGTTTTACCCGTTTTTGCGGTAACGTTCCAGTCTATATTTCTAATGTCGTCGCCAATAACATAGGGTCTAGCTTCTTCGAAATCTAATCCTCTACCACGTAGTCTAGAAGCGTATCTCCCAGACAAAACACTATTAGATTTTTTTTTGCCTGTTCCTAAATTGACAACCGAACTAAACCACTCAAATTTTAGTAAATTTTCGAGGGTAAGAAATATTTTGGAATCCTTATTAGATTTTTTCGATTTCATTCATGGGCGAATTAGGCTACCACGGCTACTACTTCAATTATTTTGTCAATTATTTGATCTGTTGTAACACCTTCGGCTCTGCCTTTATAACTCAAGGCAATTCTATGGCGCAATACATCTTTGCAAATAAGGTGAATGTCTTCTGGAGCTACATAATCTCTCCCTTGCATCCAGGCGTTTGTTCTGCTACAACGATCTAATGCGATAGTGCCTCTAGGGCTTGCACCAAAGTCGATTAACTTGGCTAACTCGGTGTCAAATTTCTCGGGATACCGCGTGGCCGAAATCAAACTAACCATGTATTTTTCGATGTCTTCTGTTACTTTGATATTCGCAATTTCTTTTCGAGCATCAAAAATTGCCTGTTGTGAAATGGTCTTTAATGAGGGTTTGTTTTTTGTTTTTGACGCTTCATTTTTATTAAGACGCATAATTTCCAGTTCGGCATTGTCGTCTGGATAATCAATAATGGTATGAATCAAAAAGCGATCCATTTGAGCTTCAGGCAGCGGATAAGTTCCCTCTTGTTCGATCGGGTTTTGCGTTGCCATAACCATAAACAAATCGTCCATCTTATAGGTTTTACCCGAAACGGTAACCTGCCGCTCTTCCATAGCCTCGAGTAACGCAGACTGTACTTTTGCTGGAGCCCTGTTAATTTCGTCTGCGAGAATTAGATTGCTAAAAATAGGACCTTTTTGAAACACAAATTTCTCTTTTTCGTTTGGCACATAAATTTCTGTACCTGTAATATCCGACGGCAGCAGATCTGGTGTAAATTGTATTCTACTCAAGCCGCAATCCAAATTTTTTGCCAAGGCTTTTATTGCTCTTGTTTTTGCCAAACCAGGCAAACCCTCCAACAACATATTACCATCTGCTAGCAATGCCAAAATGATGCTGTCAATGAGCTGCGCTTGTCCAATAATGGACATAGACATTTGTTCTTTTAAAGCTGTAATCGATTCAAATGGAGACATAATTATTAGTTCAAGTTAGTTTAGGCTTTAATTAGTATTCATTTTCAGTAGGTGCTATTACCTAACTAAAGATTGAGTGGGAGGACGAACGAGCTATAGATTTATAGCAAGATATAGATATTTTGAGCCATTATTAAATATTTGGGAACAGATCCTTTGCTCTTTTTTTCATCTCAGCAGCAATCTCGCGACCATCTTCGTCTTGACCTTTAAGCTTCTCAATAATATTTTGATAGCTCTCTTCGTCTTTTTCTTGACTTAATTTAAAAACAGTGTCAATTTTTATTACCTCAATTTCGAAAGCCACGATCATGTGCATTACTCTCTTTTTAAAGTCTGCAGGCAGGTTGTCATATACTGTTGAAGACTCTTGGTTGTACCCTTCAAAATGTAGTGATGTCATTTTAAGTATATCTTCTAGCGCAGCATCGTCTAAAAACTTGATGATTCCTTTTGCGTGTACACTCATGTAGTTCCAGGTAGACGGGCTATTCGGGTTGCTGTACCAGGTACCGCTTACATAGGTATGCCTGCCTGTAAAAACAGCAAGCACATTTTGGTTATGTAAAAAAGCTTTATGGTGGTCAGAATTTTTCATAATATGCCCTCGCAACACTTTTTTACCATCCTTATCTTCAATAAAAACGGGCAATTGAGTTACCACAGGGCAGTTATCAGAATCACATCCCGTTAAAAAAGCAAAGGGGTACTTTTCGACGAATTCTTTAACGGTCTGTTCGTCTTTTTCTTTGTGATATGGGAAATTGTACATTCGTTTAGATATTGTATTAGCGCAGTATTGCGCAGCGTTACCAAATGTCCTGCTTACATTAGTCAACCAACCCAAAGGGCAGCACTAATTAGCGTTTTTAAAACTAGAAAAACAAGCCCATCAGTTAGCACAGTTTGCAGGAACAGTTTCGCTAGTAATAAAGCTTGTACAGGTGTCACACATTAAGCTCTTAAAAAAACAGGCGACTCTTCCTACCACAAATGCAACACCTTCTTTTTTTCTATAAACTACGTGCCCTGCCGTTGGTACTATCGTAAAATCATTGCAAACATCTTGCTCACTTAGCATGTTGTGAAGCGCCCTCGAACCAAACCCTGTAATCGCGCTTTTATCTATAGGGACTACCTTATCGAGCTCGCCATGAAATGAGATCATAGGCAATAGTTCTTCATCAGGACTAAGAACAGCTGGAGAAACCGCACCATAATTGTTAAATATTGCCTTAATTGTAAATGTTTGTTTAAGCGTATTCCCAGACGAATCTAATGATCCGAACGTCGTTT
>QIIH01000360.1 GCA_003229235.1 Flavobacteriales bacterium
TTTTTTCGCGTAGCTGGTTGATAAAAATTACGGTACAATTGGTTTTGCTAATAGACCCAGTGAGTTTCCTTAAGGCTTGTGACATTAAACGGGCATGCAAACCCATTTTAGAATCACCCATTTCTCCTTCTATTTCACTTCTCGGGGTTAGGGCAGCAACACTATCGATAACAATAATGTCTATTGCACCAGAGCGAATCAAGTTATCGGTGATTTCTAGTGCTTGCTCTCCATTATCAGGTTGCGAAATAATTAGGTTCTCAATGTCTACTCCAAGCTTCTCTGCATAGTAACGATCAAAGGCGTGTTCTGCATCAATAAATGCGGCAATTCCTCCTTCTTTTTGAGACTCAGCGATTGCGTGTAAAGCCAAGGTTGTTTTACCAGAAGATTCTGGGCCGTAAATCTCTATTACACGACCTTTTGGAAAACCTCCAACCCCCAATGCTAAATCGAGGCCTAACGAACCTGTCGAAATTGTCGAAATGTCTTGTACAGGGGCATCTCCCATCTTCATTACGGTTCCTTTACCATAGGTTTTATCAAGTTTATCTAAGGCTAATTTTAATGCTTTTTGTTTGGCGTCTTTTTCAGAACTCATAATGCTGTAAATCTTTGCTAAAGTGCCTCGCTAAATTACTATTTCTTTTGGTTTTTTTCTACCAAAAAGCGCAACCTTTTATGAATTTATAGTCTTTAAGCCTGAGCTCGACCTAAGATTTGTTTACAGTTTAGATGTATTTTTATTCAATTCGAAGTCATATTTTCTTAAACTAACTAATTAGTTTAAGAGAATATGGCAAGAAACCGACAAAGGAGGCTCACGAACACCATTAAAATAAAAGTAAGAGTGAGTAATTGGAGAAAATCCATTGCTGTGGAATATCTTAAAAGATCAATTAATTCAGACTGAAAAAGCTCAGATGGCGGCATTTTTACAGCGCAAAACTTCCGAGCAGATGACGGCTAGCTAATGCAAGTATGTTAGTAAAAAAATGAAATATTAATGAATTAACCGTTCAGAAAAAAGCATCGAATGTTCTACATCGATGCTTTTTTGGTCTAAATTTGTAAAAGAGTATTTTTGCCTTTTATAATTAATCATCTTTTTTCTTAAAATTAGTATAGCATGCAACTGTACAATAAATTAAGTGCAAAAGAGAGAGCTTTTCTACTAGAACAAGCTGGCGAAGACCGCCTGACTCTCTCTTTTTATCAATACGCTAAAATTGGCAATCCAGAACTTTTTAGAAATCATCTTTTTATTGCCTGGGATGAGTTACAGGTTTTAGGGCGCATTTATGTTGCCCACGAAGGAATCAATGCACAGCTTTCATTGCCGGCCAAACGCTTTGAGGAATTTAAAAGGTTTTTAGATAATATTTACTTTTTAAAAGGGGTGCGACTCAACATCGCCATAGAGCAAGATCTAAAGTCGTTTTTAAAACTCAAAGTAAAAGTCCGTGAAAGAATAGTAGCAGACGGACTAAACGACCAAAACTTCGACGTGACTAATATAGGAGTACATGTTGATGCTCAAAAATTTAACGAATTGGTCGAAGACCCCAACGCGATTGTTGTCGATATGCGCAATCACTACGAAAGTGAGATAGGTCATTTTAAAGGTGCAATTACGCCAGATGTTGACACGTTTAGAGACTCTTTAGATTTAATCGAAGAAGATTTGGCAGCCCATAAAAAAGACAAGAAACTGGTCATGTATTGTACTGGCGGAATACGTTGTGAGAAGGCAAGCGCCTACTACAAACACAAGGGTTTTGAGCAAGTGTATCAGCTGGAAGGCGGGATAATAGAATATGCTCGGCAAGTAAAAAACCAAGAACTTGAGAATAAATTTTTAGGTAAAAACTTTGTGTTCGATCACCGCAGGGGAGAACGTATTAGCGAAGACGTAATATCACAGTGTCATCAATGCGGAGAAGCTTGCGACACTCATGAAAATTGCGCCAACGAGGCTTGTCACTTGCTATTTATTCAGTGCAAAGCGTGCGGCGAGAAAATGGAGCAATGTTGTAGCCAAGAGTGCAAAGAAGTTATTCAATTGCCTTTCGAAAAACAAAAGGAATTGCGATCTGGACTGCACAACAGCAACAAAGTCTTTAATAAAGGGCGCTCGCCCAAACTCAAGTTTAAAAAATAAGTTATCGTTTCACAAACCGCTCTATTTGTGTTTGTCGTCCCTCAGCACCCTTTAATTCGATAAAGTAGACACCCGCAGATAAAATACTAACATCGATGTTTTGCAAGGTTCCGCTTAAAGGAGCTGTCAAGATTTGTTTGCCGTTAAAATCGTAAACAGCATAACTCTTTACAGCCACGGCACTCGCAACATGTAAGTTATCTAGTGTTGGATTAGGGAATAATCTCAAACCAAGAACATCATTGTCGTTAACACCTAAAGTGCTTACTAAAAATTCTGTTTCTACAGTTTCGCCATTGTAAGCTACTCGCCATGTCCAGACACCTTCGAAGTCGTTTATTGTAATCGAATTTAACCACCAAGATGAATAGTAGAATGTAGTAAAGTTCTGGGTCCAATTGCTATAAATGCTTCCAGATGGGTCTAAAACTGTATTAACCGCAGACGTTCCAGGTTGTTGATCTTTTAAATACTTGCCAAAAAATATGGTAGAGTTTGGCTCGAATTCTGTTTTGATATTTGCAGTTTCGGTTGTAGGACATGGATTAAATACAATTGGAGCATCATGCGTTAAAACTGCATTAATCTGAGGATTAATATAGGGTTTTTGGGCTGTCCACCAAGAGGTGGCATTCCAATCGTTACAAGCTCCGGCATAGGGGTCAATCAAGCTGCTTGACGCATCATATACCTCAAAGTGTAGGTGAGGTCCAGTCGAATTTCCAGAACTTCCTATTGCGCCCAAATATTCGCCAATAGAAACCATATCGCCTACAACCTTTGTGGTTAAGCTACCGTTTTTCATATGGCCGTACCAAGCGATACTGCCATCGTCATGGAGTACATACACGGCATTCCAAGGGTCAGAATTAAAAGAGCAATTGCGATCAAAGGAACCATCATTTTTAAATATAATTTGCCCGTCAGCGGCGGCAATAACATGGGCCTGTTCGTCGTCCATTTGCTTCCACCAAAAAGGCCAAATATAAATATCGATTCCTTGGTGATCGTAAGATCCAGAGTCGTAGGTGCGCGTTCCGCAGTTGTAGTCTTCAATAGAGCCAGATGCAGGGTCGTGATCTGCATAACTAGAGATAGACCAAACACTATTGTAATCAAACCCTGCGGCTTGAGCCACAGGCCAATCAAATAAAACGGAGCTCCCTTCTGTAATTGGCAATAAAGTTCCTGCTGCGTTTAATGCCGCCTTATTAATGTCGATTTGCTCAAAATAAGAAGTATAATCTGCTGCGGTCAAACAAGATGTGTTAGAAGGATTGGCAACAAACTCACCACCCATAGTATCTCCAACTTCTTGAGCAAAACCCATTACGCTCGACAAAAAGATAAAGTAGAATAACTTTTTAGTGTAGCTTTTTTTCATGTGCCTGGTTATAAGGAGATTAAATATAGTAAAGACTTTTAGAGCAGGCAAATAGATTCCTAACAAAGATTTGAGAATTAATGGTATCTTTACTTTTTAGTTCAAAGAATACTAATCTTCGTCTCTTTTTTGACTTTAAAAAAGAGCTCTTTATATAAAGTATATGGCCTGTACAAGTTGTACCACTTCTAAAGATGGTGTGCCTAAAGGGTGTAAAAATAATGGGACCTGCGGTTCTGATGGCTGTAATAAGCTAACGGTATTCGACTGGTTAGCAAATATGGTACTCCCTGGCGATCTAGAGCCGTTTAAAGGGGTTGAGGTGCGTTTTAAAAACGGACGAAAAAATTACTTCAGAAATATTGAGAACCTTACACTATCTATTGGCGATGTTGTTGCTACAGAAGCGAGCCCAGGCCATGATATAGGAATGGTTACCCTTACGGGAGAATTGGTGCGAGTTCAGATAAAAAAGAAAAACATAAACGACGATTTTGACAGCTTTCCTAAAATTTATAGAAAAGCATCCCAACGCGATATCGACATTTGGCAAAAAGCTAGAGGGCGCGAAGAGGCTATTCAAAAGGAATCTAGAGAAATAGCGATTCGATTAGGATTGCAGATGAAAATCTCAGACATCGAGTTTCAGGGCGATGCTTCGAAGGCTATATTTTATTATACTGCAGAAGAGCGAGTAGATTTTAGACAACTTATAAAAGAGTTTGCGCGTACATTTAGCACTCGTATCGAGATGAAGCAAGTAGGCTTTAGACAAGAAGCAGCGCGCCTTGGCGGAATTGGTTCATGCGGTAGAGAGTTGTGTTGCTCTACTTGGCTTACCGATTTTAGAAGCGTGAACACAGCGGCGGCTAGATATCAACAATTATCTCTTAACCCTCAAAAGTTGGCTGGGCAATGTGGTAAATTAAAGTGCTGCCTTAATTTTGAATTGGACACTTATTTAGATGCATTAGATGGTTTCCCTAAATCTGATACTAAGCTAAAAACTAAAAAAGGGACGGCAGTATGTCAAAAAATCGACATTTTTAAAGACCGCTTATGGTATGCCTACGAGGGAGAATGGATGAATTGGTTCGAGCTAAGTTCTGAGCGAGTTAACGAGATCATTAAAATGAATCGCGAGAATACTTCGGTTGAAGGATTAGAAGAATTTACCGTTGTAGAAGAGACCTCGGACACAGCTATTTTTAACGATGCAGTGGGCCAAGATAGCCTAACGCGATTTGACAAACCCAAAAGGCGTCGAAATAAAAACCGAAGCCATAAAAACAAAAACAGACGCAATCCAAAGGCAAAAAAACAATGAGAAAAGCGCTAGCCTTACTTTTTGCGCTCGTTGTATTTAGCAGTTGTAGCGACAATGCTGTTTTTAGTAGCAGCAACAGTTTTTCTGACGGATGGAGATTACAAGATACAGTTAAGGTAGCATTGCCAGTACTGGATTCTATATCGGCATATGATATGTTTTTGACAGTACGCAATTCTAATGATTACCCGTATAACAACTTATTTTTGATAGTCGCAATGGAGTTTCCGCAGGGGAAAGTGATCACAGATACCTTAGAGTATCGAATGGCAAACCCCGACGGAAGTTGGATGGGAACGGGACTTGGAAACATTAAAGAGAGTAAATTGTGGTACAGAGAAGGCGTTCAATTTGCTGAAGAAGGAAATTATAATCTCAGTATTGTACATGCTTTGCGCAATAATGGGCAAGTTGGGGGCGTTGAAGATTTACAAGGAATCTTAGAAGTAGGATTACGAATAGAAGAATCGGGAAAAGAGTAATTGGTATGGCAGTAAGTGCAAAGAAAAAAGCAGTAAAAAATTCGGGGTATAGAAAGTATATTCTATTGTTTTGGAAGCTCGTAGGTGGCGCAGTTTTAGGATTACTGTTGCTATTCCTTTTAGCCTCATGGGGCGTTTTTGGGGCATTGCCAGATGAGACTACATTAGAGAATCCAGAGAAAAATCTCGCGACCGAGATAATTTCGACCGATGGCGTAACTATTGGGAAGTTTTATAAAGAAAACAGAACTCCTGTGCTTTTCGAAGAGTTGCCAGAGCATTTGGTTAATGCATTAGTTGCAACAGAAGACGTGCGTTTTTACGAACATTCAGGAATAGATGGTCGTGGGACATTGCGCGCTTTTGTCTTTTTAGGACAGCGCGGAGGGGCTAGTACCATTACCCAGCAATTGGCCAAGCAATTTTTTACCAAAGAACCATCTAGAAATATTTTTGAACGTGGAATTCAGAAAGTAAAAGAATGGATTATTGCTACGCGTTTAGAGCGTCGCTATACCAAAGAAGAAATTATTACCATGTACTTTAATGTGTATGGCTTTTTGAATCAAGCGATTGGGATCGAATCTGCCTCTAATATTTATTTTGGTAAAGCGCCAAGAAACCTAACCATATCAGAATCTGCTGTACTTGTTGGGATGTTTAAAAATGCATCTCTGTACAATCCATTGCGCAACGAGGTTGGTGTACGCAATAGACGTAACGTTGTTCTGGCTCAAATGGCGAAGTATGAATTTATCCCCGAAAGTTTAAAAGATTCGTTACAGGCTTTGCCCTTAGTAATTAATTATACCCCTCAAGGGCACGACGAAGGAATTGGCACTTATGTTCGTGAATACGTTCGCCAGCACATGAAGAAATGGTCTAGGGCAAACCCTAAAGTTGATGGGACCTTTTACGATATTGACAGCGATGGGCTTAAGGTATATGTAACTATCGATTCGAGAATGCAGCGTTTTGCAGAAGAAGCGATTGACCAGCATATGGCCAAATTGCAAAAGGAGTTTGATAGGCAAAACCTCAAAAATAAAATAGCTCCATTTAGAGATGTTACCGCAGATGAGATTGCGGGAATAATGAGGTCGGCTATGCGTAGATCTGAGCGTTGGCGAATTCTTAAAAAAGCGGGCAAGTCAGAAAAAGAAATCATAGCTTCTTTTAATGTAGAAAGAAAAATGAAAATTTTTGCTTGGGCAGGAGACAAGGATACCATTATGACTCCTATGGATTCGATTCGCTATTATAAAGGATTTCTTCAGGCATCGATAATGTCTATGACTCCGCAAACCGGAGAGATTAAGTCTTGGGTTGGGGGTATAAACTACAAGTACTTTAAATACGATATGGTAAAAACTGGTAGGCGTCAAATCGGTTCTACCTTTAAACCTTTTGTATATGCTACAGCTATCGACCAGATGCATATGTCGCCTTGCGACACCTTACCTAATACACCTTATACAATAAGTGCAGGAAAGCATAATAATATAAAAGAGTGGAGTCCTAAAAATTCGTCTGGCAAATATGGGGGAACGGTTTCACTTCGCGACGCCTTGGCTGGTTCGATTAATACGGTAACCGCTCGATTAATTGACCGTGTTGGCCCTAGACCAGTTTTAGACATGGCTGCCCGCATGGGTATAAATACAGAAGACATCCTAGAAGTGCCATCAATCGCCTTAGGAACTCCAGATGTTACACTCTACGAAATGGTAGGTGCTTATGGGACTTTTGTTAACGAAGGAGTTTATATAAAACCAATTTTGATTACCCGTATCGAAGACAAAAACGGAACGGTCTTAGACCAAGCCGTACCCGTAGCAAAAGACGTGTTGAGTAGAGAGACGGCTTATGTAACAGTTAGCCTTCTGGAGGGTGTAACTCGAGCAGGTTCTGGACAGCGCTTACGCGGAACTTGGGCTACAAATACACCAGTATATAAGAGAGCTGTTACAGGGTATCCATATGACTTTAAGAATCCAATTGCTGGAAAAACAGGAACAACACAAAACAATAGTGATGGATGGTTTATGGGCATGGTTCCAAATCTCGTCACTGGAGTTTGGGTAGGTGCAGAAGATCGCTCCACGCATTTTGGCTCTACAGCTTATGGGCAGGGCGCCACTATGGCGTTACCTGTTTGGGGGATATATATGAAAAAATGTTATGCCGAAGAAGATCTTGGAATTTCTGACGGAGCGTTTAATATTCCGGACGACTTGAGCATAGAAACAGATTGTGAAAAGTGGATAGAAGAGAATGCCCCAACAGACACAGATCCTGACGAATTTGATTTTAATTAAAGAGAGCGTTTAGTATGATAAAAAAGACAGTAGCCAATATTCAAGAAGCCTGTGAAGGCGTAAGCTCGTCTATGACATTTATGTTTGGTGGATTTGGCCTAAGTGGTATTCCAGAAAACGCGATTGGTTATTTATCAAGTTTGGATATTTCTGATTTGACCTGTATTTCTAACAATGCAGGGGTAGACGATTTTGGATTAGGGCTTTTACTACAGCGCAAACAAATTAAAAAAATGATTTCGTCCTATGTAGGCGAAAATGCAGAGTTTGAAAGACAAATGCTTAGTGGCGAATTAGATGTAGAATTAATTCCGCAGGGAACCTTGGCAGAAAGATGCAGGGCTGCCCAAGCTGGATTCCCCGCTTTTTATACTCCAGCGGGATACGGGACCGAAGTGGCCATTGGCAAAGAGGCAAGAGATTTTGACGGCAAAATGCATATTTTAGAATCTGCCTTTAACGCCGATTTTGGCTTTATTAAAGCTTGGAAAGGTGATGAGGTTGGAAATCTAATTTTTAAAGGTACTGCCAGAAATTTTAACCCAAATATGTGTGGAGCGGCAAAAATAACAGTTGTAGAGGTAGAAGAATTGCTGCCAGCAGGATCGCTAGATCCAAACCAAATTCATATTCCCGGTATTTTTGTACAACGCATCTTTCAAGGAGAGAAATTCGAAAAACGTATCGAACAACGCACCACAAGACCACGCTCATGATAGGACTCGATAAAAATGGCATCGCCAAAAGAATTGCCAAAGAAGTAAAAGACAGATACTATGTTAATTTAGGCATTGGGATACCAACTCTGGTAGCCAACTATGTGCGAAACGATATAAGTGTAGAGTTTCAAAGTGAAAATGGAGTGCTAGGGATGGGACCCTTTCCTTTCGAGGGCGAAGAAGATGCAGATATAATTAATGCAGGAAAACAAACGATTACTACCTTAGATGGAGCGTCGTTTTTTGATTCGGCATTGAGCTTTTCTATGATTAGAGGCAAACACGTAGACCTCACAATACTTGGCGCGATGGAAGTGTCGCAAAACGGCGATATCGCTAACTGGAAAATCCCTGGAAAGATGGTGAAGGGAATGGGTGGCGCAATGGATTTGGTTGCTAGTGCAGAAAATATCATAGTGGCGATGATGCATACCAATCGAGCAGGAGAATCAAAATTATTGTCAAAATGTAGCTTACCTATTACTGGTGTACAATGCGTAAAGAAAGTTGTAACCAATCTTGCAGTGTTAGATGTAACACAAAATGGCTTTACTCTTGTTGAGCGTGCTCCAGGAGTTAGTGTAGACCAAATTCGTCAATCTACAGCTGGAGAATTGCATATTCCTGCGCATGTTCCGGAAATGCAATTAGACTAAAATTGCTCTAAAATGCTTTATAAATGTAAGAAATTACACACGTAAATTCATTAAATGTTAAAAAAAAGCGCATTTCATCTAATTATTGTGCCTTTTATCCTATCGTGATAATTTTTCTTTCATCTTAGCACTCCCTAATTACAAGTAACATAACCTACTATGCTATTGGTATTAAAAAATACAGTAAGACTTATTGCAAGTATGATGTATTTAGTAAAAAAAGTTTTTTTGTTAATGTAAAATAGTAAACCCCGAATCTGAGCAACGATCAGATATAAGGTTTAGCCCGTTCTTTGTGAGGTTAGAACGGGCTTTTTTTATGTCTTTTTTTAAAGGCGTTCAATACCTTTAGGAATGGCATTAATAAGCGCTTGAGTATACTCTTTTCTTGGATTGGCGTAAATTTCGTCTGCGTCTCCAGCTTCTTCAATTTTTCCAGCATTCATCACGATAAGTTGATCTGCCATATATTTTACGACGGCTAAGTCGTGTGAAATAAATATATAGGTAAAATTGTATTCTTCTTTTAAGTCATTCAGAAGATTGAGAACCTGTGCCTGAACAGAAATATCTAAAGCAGAAACAGATTCGTCACAAATTAATAACTTAGGTTGCAGCGCTATGGCTCTTGCTATACCTACTCTTTGTCGTTGTCCTCCGGACAACTCATGTGGATAACGATAAAAATAGCTGGCTTCTAGCCCAACTTGTTCTAATAGTTCTAATACCTGTCGTTTACGTTTAGTCTTACTACTACCAGGATGATGAACAGCAATTGGCTCAGAAATGGCTTGACCAATAGTCATCCTTGGATGCAAGGATGCAAAAGGGTCTTGAAAAATAATTTGAATCTCTTTTCGCATAGCCGCGATTTGAGACTTATTGAGTTTTGTGATGTCTTTACCCTTATAAAGAATTTCTCCGTCGGTTGCCAACTCTATATTCATTATTGTCTTACCCAAAGTACTTTTACCGCAACCAGATTCGCCAACTAAACCAAGAGTTTCTCCTTCAAAAACACTAAAACTAACACCGTCGACAGCTTTAATAGCCTCTTTTTTGCCAAAAAGACCACTATTTTTCCAGTAGGTTTTATGCAAGTTGTTTATTTTGAGCAAAGGCGCTTTAGTGTAAATTCTTTTGTGAACTATGGCACGTTCGTTCAGAGATATTTTTATATCAGAATAGCTGCCATCGAGTATGTCTTTAACTGTGGCAAGCCTCTTAACACGCCCGTCTAGCGAAGGCCGAGCTTCTAATAATGCTTTGGTGTATTTATGTTTGGGGGTCTTAAAAAGAGCTGCTGTTTCGCCTTCTTCTATTAGTTCTCCTTTATAAAGAACCGCAACACGATGTGCCAACTCAGAGACTAGTGTAAGGTCATGCGAGATAAATAAAATGCTCATCTGGGTGTCTTTCTGAAGCTCCTTTAGTAACTCAATAATCTCCTTTTGAACCGTAACATCTAAGGCGGTCGTAGGCTCATCGGCGATAAGTACCTTTGGCTTGCAAGCAATGGCCATGGTGTAATTGACCCCCACTTAACTCATGAGGATAGCTATTGTATAGAGAATTTGGCCTTGGTAATTTAACCTGTTCAAACAAGTTGATTACTTGTTTTTTTGCCCGAACCGAGCTCATCGTTTTATGAGTCAATAATACCTCTGCGACCTGTTTTCCGCAGGACATCGAAGGGTTTAGAGCGCTCATAGGTTCTTGAAAAATCATCGCGATTTCGTTGCCTCTTATCTTTTTTAAATCTTGCGGTTTAGCCTTCAATAGATCACGACCTTCAAAGAGAATTTTCCCATTAGAAATAATTGAGGTCTTTGACGGAAGTAAACCCATTATCGCCAAAGAAGTTACCGATTTTCCTGAGCCAGATTCGCCTACCAACCCTACAATTTGATTTTTATAGAGCTTGAGATCGACGCTATGTAACACTTCGTTAATCGATTTTTTTTTACCAAACCCTAAAGTTAAATCTTGAATAGAAAGTACAGCTTCGTTTTGCATATTGTATAAAGATACGTTAGTTGAAATTATCAAAAGATTAGGATTTTAGAAGCCTTGTTGGATATGTTGCTGTTAGAAACGACAGATTTGACTTTTATAGTTTTTTTATGTGATTACAATTTCTGAATCTTCTAAAATAGGCTCGTTACGGTAGCGTAGTATCACTTGAGCAACTGCAATAGTGTCCTTTTCGCAATAGCGGATGATCCTGTCGATGTCTTTTTCATTATAAAAAACATCTCTTACCTGATCGCCACTTATATCACCTTTAGGCGATGGAATTCCTAAGACATTGGTAAGGAGTTTTAAAGAAGTGTAATGCTTATAATCTCCAA
>QIIH01000215.1 GCA_003229235.1 Flavobacteriales bacterium
CTCCAGGGCGTTTAAATTTATTTGAATTTAACAATTTCTCTATACTTTTAGATTATGCACACAATCCTTCGGGAATGCGAGCACTTCAGAAATTTACCGACGAATTGGATGCAACCGTAAAAGTTGGAATCATAGCAGGAATAGGCGATCGTCGCGAAGAAGACAACAAGAATATAGGGAGCATCGCCGCCGAAATGTTTGATGAGATTATTATTAGACAAGACAAGCGCTTACGCGGAAAAACAGAGCATGAGCTTATCAGAATGCTGAATGATGGCATTAAAATGACGGATCCTAAAAAGAAAACTACAATTATTCCGTCAGAGAAAGAAGCAATAACCTATGCAGTTAAAAATGCTAAGAAAGGATCGCTTATCATTTTATGTAGCGATGTAATTCCTGATGCGTTAGATTTGGTTAAAAAGTTTAAAGAGCAAGAGGCGCGTGGCGAACTCTCCTTTGAAGATTAAAACAGAAGAGCCATTTTTAAAGTGGCTTTTTTTTTGATGTCTACTCACTGTGAAAGTAAGCAAAATGGAAAAGCTGCCAAGAATGACAGCTTTTCGCCCCAAATTTGATCGATCACCCGAAGGCATCAACCTACTTATATAGGTCAAAAGTACAAAAAAGTGCGGGATAACCGTATTATTTTTAATTTATTGTAAAATTTGTGGCTAAACAATAAGTAATAAGCAACTTGGCCTATTCTTACAGATTTAACCACTGGTCGTGACTCATTTAGCTAGTACTTATTTCTTATTAAAAAAGGAAGAGGCGTAGTTTTTATTTTCTCCATCTGCATAAATAGTTGCCCAAAAACCATCGTGTATTGAGTAATACCCAGTTTCACCTTTTTTATTTACGGCCACATAACCCACCTGAAAATCTTCGTAGTTTTTACCGGGTTTGTTCACTATACGCGAAATAGCTTCTTCGCATGCTTGTTGTGGGCTCATTCCTTGTCGCATTAATTCTACGATTAAAAAACTGCCAACAGTTTTTACCACTTCTTCGCCCATACCGGTGGCAACAGCGGCGCCAACTTCGTTATCTACAAAAAGGCCAGACCCAATAATAGGCGAGTCTCCTACACGACCGCCCATTTTATATGCCAGGCCACTGGTAGTGCAACCCCCAGAAATGGTCCCATCTTTATCGATGGCTAGCAAGCCAATAGTATCGTGATTTTCTATGTTGATTATGGGTTTATATTCTGCCTCTTCTTTCCATTTTTCCCAAGCCTTTTTGGAGGCTTCAGTAAGCAGGTTTTCGCGTTTTAATCCTATAGAAAGCGCATAGTCTTCTGCACCTTTCCCAGCCAACATAACATGTGGAGTATCCTGCATTACGCTCTTTGCAACCGTTATCGCATGCGTGATATTTTGTAAATACACTACAGAACCGCAATTGCCTAGATGATCCATAATACAGGCGTCTAAGGTTACGTTCCCATCGCGATCTGGTAAACCACCTTTGCCTACAGATTGTCCTTTAGGATCTGCTTCTTCTATTTTACAACCCGCTTCTACCGCATCTAAAACCTGATGGCCCGCTTGCATGGCATCCCAAGTTTCTTGAGTAGCTCTATGTACGTTCCAAGTAGCAATTACTATTGGCCAGATAGGTTCTTTGGTAGTTTCTTTTTTTGCAATTTCCTTTATTTCGGAATCATTACAAGCTAAGACTGTAGCAGAAAGGCCTACTGCTACTCCGCCTAAAGAGGCGCTTTTGATAAATTTTCTTCTTTTCATCGGTTGGTAGTTTTGTCTATTTGATGCTTATTCTATAGCTATTTCGTCTACAAAAATCCACGCCTTTCCATTGTATGGAGCTCCTAGATGCCAGTCTGGTAAATCTCCTAAATTTTTGGCCACAATCTTAATATAACGAGCGCTGTAACCACTCATGCTGAAGTTAGCCACTTTAACGCTAGTCTTGTCGTCACGACTGCGATTATCGAACGTTTGTTCTGGTAAGGATTTATAAAAGATCCTTGGGTTAGTAGACACATAACATTCCACGGTAGTGGGAAAAAATATCCAACTCCCCTGGTCTTGCAAAAAGCTAACTTTAATATCGTCGATGGGCATAATACGACCTAAATCGACAATTGCAACGAGGTCTGTATTTTGATATCCTTGCCATCCCCCAGTCCTAAAATCACTACCTCCTCTAATTCCATCAATAAGTGCATTAGTGCCACCTGCGTTGTACTGATTAGCGAACTCACTTTTTAGATCGATGCTTCGGTTTGGGTCAATTTTATAAAAATCAGTTTCTAAAACCGTGCTTTTTTGCCCATTTTTTACTGCATAAGTGCTAAGGGTAGTATTTTCTGTTATCTCGATAGCCGAGTTGTACGCTGTAAATTGGTCCTGGTTAAGCCTGTAATAAATAGTGGCCACAGAATCTGCTATTTTAAGCGCTACCGCTGTCTTATTTTTAAATGCTACTTCGCCTTTAGCGATATACGGAGCAGTGGTAATATGCTGGTCTTTGATCTCAGTAAATGGCATCTCTTCTTGGTAGGTTCCCCAATCACTAGGTTCTTTTCCCATTACAAATTCTAAAATTCCACCTGCAACTATTTCGTCGTGATATAGATAGGTGCGCTCTAAAGGAATGTCGTTTAAATGTGCTTTTTGAATGTAGATATTCTCCTTTGATACATTATGTGCAACTACTGTAAAGGTTTTTCCATTACCTACTTGTACGGTTGCCTTATCAAGTGACGGCGTACCTATAATGTATTGATTGCTCCCTGGTGTAACAGGATAAAATCCTAAACTGCTAAAAACATACCAAGCGCTCATTTGCCCGCAGTCTTCGTTACCGCTTATTCCGTCTGGAGAATTGGAATATAATTGAGTAACAATCTCATTTACTTTTTCCTGAGTTTTATGAGGCTTCCCCACAAAATTGTACAAATACGCCATATGGTGGCTTGGCTCGTTACCGTGTGCATATTGTCCTATAAGGCCCGTAATATCGGCTTGATCTCTACCAGAAGTCGCTGTTTGGGCACTAAATAATGCGTCTAAGTGTGCTTCTAATTTTTTGAAGCCTCCCATTAGATTTGCCATGCCCGTAATATCTTGAGGCGCATACAAACTGTATTGCCAAGCATTGGCCTCGGTATAATTAAAGTTTACTTCGTAGGGATCAAAAGGCGAAAACCATGTGTTGCGGAAGCGTCCTTGAAAAAATCCAGTTTCTGGATTAAATATATTTTTAAAATTTTGAGCTCGCTTGTAAAATTGAGTGGCTATATCTGTTTTACCCATTTGCTGTGCCATTTGAGCAATCGTCCAATCGTCATAGGCGTATTCGAGTGTTTTAGAAACAGACTCGCTTTCTTCTTCCATAGGAATAAAACCGAATTCTTTATAAGATTTTAATCCCAATCGATCTTCGTTTGCACTATAAATCATTGCCTCCAAGGCTTTGTCTACGTCGTAGTCGCGAAGCCCTTTAAGGTATGCGTCTGCAATTACAGCTACGCTGTGGTATCCAATCATACAGCCTGTATAGTTGGCAGATAAATCCCAGATTGGTAATACCCCGCCTTCGTCGTATTTGGCCAAAAAAGTGTTGATAAAATCGTTGGTTCTGTCTTGCTCTATAATAGTATATAATGGATGTGCTGCCCTATATGTATCCCAAAGAGAGAAGACGGTATAGTAATCAAAATCTGTGGTTTGGTGAATTTCTAAATCCATTCCGCGGTAGCGACCATCAACATCTTGATAAAGATTAGGAGCCAACATCGTGTGATATAGGCTGGTGTAAAAATTTACTTTGGTATCTTGATCTTTGGTTTCTACAACTATTTTTTCTAGTTGTTTTTCCCAGACCTGTTCTGCTTTAGCTCTAATTTCATCAAAACTTTGGTCGCCAATTTCTTGCTCGGCATTTTGCTTTGCTCCTGCAATATCTACAGCAGAAATTCCAACAATAACCTCGATAGGCTCGTTGTCGGGATTGTCTAGTTTAAAGCCACCCATCCGGTTACGACGGTCGATCCCACGATGAAAAAAGCTAGGAATGGTAAAAGGTCTAGAGAATTTAATATAAAAGTAAACTCGCTGTTCTTTTGCCCAAGCATCTGAGAATCTAAAGCCCGTAATCTCTGTCTGAGAGATTGTTTTTATTTGATAATCTAAGAGCTTATCGCGATGTTCTAAATCGAGCATAATAATTTGATCTTCTGCATCGGGAAACTGATAAAGGTGCATCCCGGCCCGAGGTGTTACTGTGAGCTCTACTTTAATATTGGTACTATCTAAAAGCACCGAATAATATCCCGGCGAAGCGATCTCGTTGTCGTGACTAAAATGAGCTCGATATCCTAGTTGGCCATTAGCGCCGTTATTAAATACAATCGAGTCTGTGGGCATGAGTAAAATATCGCCATAATCGCTTACACCGGTTCCGCTAAGGTGTGTGTGCGAAAAACCATATATGTAAGAATCGCTATAGTGATAGCCACTACAGCCATCCCAACCATCAAGTCGAGTGTCCGGGCTTAATTGTACCATTCCAAAAGGCATAGAGGCTCCTGGGTAGGTATGCCCATGGCCTCCAGTACCTATAAAGGGGTTTACATAACTTATTAGGGTTGTGTCTTTTTGAGCTACAGCTAAGTTGTTTTTTTGTTGCTGGCAAGAAGAAAAAACAGCGGCAATTAAGGTGGCAATAATTACTTTTTTCATGGTGTTTGGCAAAGAGTGAAAAGATACCAAAAAACAGTTAAATAAATCGAAATGGCTTTAGCATCGTTTTAAAAACCCAGTATCTTTACCTCAATAATTATTTGTTATGAATATTGGATGGATCATCTTCGTCGCCATTTATGTATTGGTAGACGTTTACACCTTTCAGGCGATTAAAACATTAACAGCTAAAAAATGGGTTCACATTGGCTTCTTTTTGGTGTCACTAGTTGTACTAGTAGCGTTTATTGTGAGTATCACCGGCATGGGAGGCAGTCGTAATATGACGCCCTTTATAATGTATAGTTTTGGCTTTTTTATCACATTGTTTATGCCCAAACTATTGCTAATCGTTGTGGTGCTTTTTGGAGAGGATCTATATAGACTTGTAATGGGGTTATACTCTAAATTATTTAGAAAAGAACAAAAGTTCTATATGCCAGAAAGACGTCGATTTATTAGCATGATGGCTTTGGGTCTAGCAGCTTTGCCATTTGGGGCATTATTATATGGAATGTTTAAAGGACGCTACAATTACAAAGTGTTGAGTTATAATTTAACCTTCGACGATCTGCCGGATGCTTTTGATGGTTACACAATAACACAGATAAGTGACATTCATAGCGGGAGTTTTACCAATGCCGAGATGGTGGCTTATGCCGTAGATCTAGTTAATAAGCAAAAAAGTGACATTATATTGTTTACAGGTGATTTGGTGAATGATATGGCCACAGAAATGGAGCCTTGGAAAGATGTTTTTGCTAGCATTAAAGCCCCTGACGGTGTTTATTCGGTACTTGGAAATCACGATTATGGAGATTATTTTACCTGGCCTGACGAAAAATTAAAGGCGCAAAACCTTGTCGATATAAAAGAATTACAGGCAAAGATGGGATGGAAGCTTTTACTTAACGAACATACCTATATTACTAAAGGCGATTCCAAAATTGCGTTAGTAGGGGTAGAGAACTGGGGAAAAGGACGTTTTAAAAAGGCAGGAGATCTTAACAAAGCAGTAGATGGGATAGACGATAGCGACTTTAAAATTTTAATGTCACACGACCCTTCTCACTGGCGAGAAGAAGTGCTTCCGCATAAAAAGAAAATACACTTAACCTTAAGTGGTCATACTCACGGAATGCAATTTGGGTTCGAAATCCCAGGATTTTTCAAGTGGAGCCCGGTAAAGTACCAGTATAAGGAGTGGGCAGGAATCTACAAAGAGGGCAAAGACTTCTTGAATGTGAATAGAGGTTTTGGATATATTGGCTATCCTGGACGGGTTGGAATATGGCCCGAAATATCGGTGATAACCCTCAAAAAAGGGTCAAATAACGTTTAATTAGGCATAAATGCTATATTTGTAAAACTGTCACCTATTAAATACAGTACTTATTATGTCCAAATTCGGAGAATTAATAGAAGCCAATGTACCAGTACTCTTAGATTTTTATACAGACTGGAACGAACCTTCGGCGTCTATGCACCCTGTTCTTAGAGATGTTGCCGCGGCTCTTGGCGATAAAGCAAGAGTGATTAAAATAGACGTTGATAAGAACAAAGAGCTGGCCGATGCACTTAGAGTAAAGGGTTTGCCAACGCTAATGATCTACAAAAAAGGGGAGATGAAGTGGCGCCAAAGTGGCGAACAAGATGCCAACACTCTTATCGGTCTTGTAAAGGAATACATTTAAAACTATATCCTAAATCGCAAAAGTGAGCTAACACTTTTGGCAACGCATATCGCAATTTTTCTTGTGCTTTTAGGCTGTCGTGAAATACAACGATACTTCCAGAACTTGCATTTTCTATAACATTGATAAGGCACTGTTCGGGCGTGACCTCCGGGTCAAAATCGGCACTGAGTACATCCCACATTACAATCTTATACTTTTGTTTAAGAATAGCTTTTGCCTGTGATTGGCGTAATTTGCCAAAGGGCGGTCTAAATAGCCCCCTAGAATAATCTGTAGTATGTGTGGCCTCTGCTATAGACAAATCACAGCGTTCTAGCTGATTGAGATAGGCATCTAATGTACAGTTAGTGCCTTTTGAATGTTGTTGTGTATGATTGCCAAGAGTATGGCCTCGTTGTATGATATCTTGAACACTTTCTGGGTGTTTTTGGACATTGTCACCAATTAAAAAGAAAGTGGCCTTCGCATCAAATTTATCTAGCGTGTCTAGTACCCATGGCGTAACCTCTGGGATGGGGCCATCATCGAAAGTTAAATAAATAGACTTTTCTTCTCTTGAAAAATGCCACCGCCTTTTAGGTAATACGCGGGTTACCAGATTCGGAATTTTTATCGGGTACCTCTTCATAATCTAATCGTACATTATTCTGGGCTATCTTCAAAAATAGTATCCATCGGAATCACAGGAGTTGCCTCGTCTTGAAACATTTCTATGCCTTCGTCGAATATTCCTGCTTCACGATAGAGGTTCTCTAACAAGCTGATAAAAGAATTAAAAATGTCTATTTCTTTAGTTGCATACTCCTCTGTATCGTATTGCATAACAATATCTACTAGGCCTCGATAGCGTTCGGCATCTGTTAAGATTTCTTCTAATAAGCGTGACTGTACGTCGCTAGGCAGGCTGCGATAATACCTCAGTTTTTCTTGATATTTTTTGGCAGTTTCTTGATAAACAGCTCTGGCTTTCTCTGGTTTTTCGATGGCGTAATAGCCATCGATATAGGGTTCTAAAAGTGTATAGTATTCGAAGAACTTAACTGGCATTTTTTCCATAGCCAGGTCTAGCATTTTCTCTGCTTTATCAAACTTGTTCTCTTCGATAAGTTGGTGAGCCAAACGAGCCACATTGCTACGGTATGTAATTCCGTTACGACGTGTTTCTGGATCGTGGTAAATGTCTGGGCTTCCGCTATTACCCCAGTCCCAGTTTTGTACAATATTGTACATTTTTTCGCTGTCAATTCGACCCATGTCAAATGGATTGTTAGGGTCTAATGGTGTTCTGATAGGCACTAATTTATAGGTTACTCCGTCTAATTGAAGATAATCTTTCATCCAGAGATAATCGTCGTCTCCAAAGCTACCACCAGTAAAATAGATTGGTCGCTCCCAGTTGTTGTTAGCGATTATATCTAGCATTAGCAAGCGATTTTTATAAAGTACATCGCCGTTGAGTTTAATATCTATATAAGGTACAATTTTGTCTGCATCTTCTGCCGAAACAATTCCGTGGCGAAGCACAGCCTCTTTGTCTACAGGTATTCTGATGTTTTTAGAAGGGAAGGTGCTTATTTCGTGCCCACTCGGAATAGGAATCTTGGTACGCGGGTCGTCGCTGGCAATCCAGTTTAGCCATGTTTTGATATCCATGGTATCTTTAGTTACCTCCTGAAAAAACACAAAGTCTCGAGTACCCGTTTTGTATTGGTCATGGCTAAGTTGAGAAGGAATAGGATCGCTGTCGAAGGCTTTTTTCTTCATGCTATCTATATACCAATCTGTTTGAAACAAACTAGTATTTAAGGCCCTAATATCCTGCCTGTATTGCTCAATTCCTTGCAAATACCACAGCGCAAAAGTGTCGTTATCTCCTATGGTAAATAATATCGAATTTTTATCACAAGAATCTAAATACATACGCGCCATTGAGCTTGCAGTATATCGATTAGAACGATCGTGATCGTCCCAGTTTTGAGAAATCAACAAGACGGGTGCCATCAAAGTGGTTAAAGCAATCACAATAGGAGCTACAATTTTTGGTTTTAAATAGTCTTTGGCTAAATCGAATATGGCATACACCCCAAATCCAATCCAGATGGCAAATACATAGAAGGAGCCTACCAATGCATAATCGCGTTCGCGAGGTTCGAAAGGACGCTCATTAAGATACACCTTAAGCGCTAGCCCTGTAAATAGAAAGAACACCAGCAGTACCCAAAAACTTTTTGGATCTCGCCTAAAGTGAAAAAACAAGCCGATAATACCCAGGATTAATGGTAAAAAGTAATAGGAATTACGCCCACGATTGTTGAGGGCATCACTGTCTAAATTCTCCTGCGAACCCAGATGAGTATTATCTACAAATGGGATTCCACTTATCCAATTGCCATGCAACTCTGTGCCTTGCCCTTGAATATCGTCTTGACGCCCAGAAAAATTCCACATAAAATAGCGCCAATACATATAGCCAAACTGGTAGCTCATCATAAAGCGCATATTGTCGCTAAAGTCTGGTTTTTGAATATCCAATACCTGTCCAAAATTTTGTAAAAATTTATGGTAGTCGTCTGCATTTACATACCCAGCGTCATAAGCCTGCCTAAATTTGGCGACTTCTTCTTTAAGTTGTTCTTCGCCTAAATACTCTCGCTTGATTCTGAAATCTAAGCCATCGGTATAACTAATGTAATTTACATTGTGCTCGGTACTCCACATTCGTGGGAAGATAGATTTGTGGTTGTCGTCTGTATTTTGTTTGGCGTTTTTATATTGATTCACAATCTCATAGGTGCCCTTAATCTCGTCTTTCTCGTATTTAGGTTTGTCGTCTGTATACGGAACTTTCTCGTCTAGACCAGCATAGACTTCTGTAAACTGCGGCCCGTAAAAAAGATGGGTTTCTGGATACTGTTCTCTATTGTAATAAGCCAGCAATTCTCTGGCGTTGTTAGGGTTATTCTCGTTAATTACGGTCCCTGCATTGGCCCTAATAGGCAACATTAGCCAACTAGAAAAACCAATAAAAATGAACAGTATGCAAAGTAGTAGGGTGTTTAATTGTACCCAATTTTTTTGGCGTGTGTACTTAAGTAAATAGTAGAATGCTGCAATATATACAAGCCCTGCGATGATGGTTCCCGAATTAAATGGCAAGCCTATAGTGTTTATAAAAAAGATCTCGAAGCCACTAAATAGCTTCATCGTGAGCGGTAGGAGCAGCTTAAAAATAAAAAGTAAGATGGCAACCACCACTACATTGGCCACTAGAAAATTTTTGAGTGTGATAGTTTTGGTTTTCTTAAAGAAGTATAAAAAGCCAATAGCGGGTATAGTAAGTAGGCCCATAAAGTGTACTCCAAAAGAAAGGCCAATGATAAACGAAATTAGAATCACCCAACGATCACCTCTTGGTGCGTTCATTTCGCGCTCCCATCTAAGGCCGCAATAAAATAACACCGACAGCAAGAAAGTTGCCATCGCATATACCTCGGCCTCTACAGCATTAAACCAGAAACTATCGGTAAATGCAAATCCCATAGAACCTACAAAGGCACTACCTAGGATCATAACAGCGGTCCACTTCGTTTTTTTCTCGTCTTTAAACAAGATGTTTTCGAGTAACATACTAATAGACCAAAACATAAATGCGATGGTAAATGCACTCGAAAAAGCAGACATTAAATTAATGGTGAAAGCAATATTAGTAGGGTCCATTGAGAAGATAGAAAAGAACGCTCCTAGTATTTGATACAAGGGTGCACCAGGAGGATGTCCAACTTCTAAGTTAGAAGCTGTGGTAATATATTCGCCTGCATCCCAGAAACTGGCGGTGGGTTCTGCAGTGAGTACATAGCAAATTAGAGAGATTAAAAACACTCCCCAGCCCATATATTTACTCCATTTTTTAAAATCGAATGCCTCCATAAATGGTCACTTTTTATCTTCGAGCGAAGGTAATATAAAATTAAGGATCAGTAGATACGATAGAACGTAAACCCCTAAACTTTAGTGTAATTTTAAGAAGGTAAATTTAGAAGGGGATTAAATTTTTCTATTTAATCAAAAAGATTAAACCACTTCTTTGCAGAAAATGTTTGTAGAAGACAAACTTTGTATTAAATTTGCACCCTCCTTGGCTTAAAAGCTTTGGAGCTTCAGAGCTTCAGAGGGCATTGCCCTCATTTTCACGAAGATTGGCCTATGGTGTAAGCCGCCCAAGGCGGTCTTGCTGGTCAACACGCGTGCCCGCCGCAGGCGGGTCTGTTTAAAAACAGACCAAACAATAGGCGACAGTTGTAATTAATCTGTAAAAATTACATTATTTATTGGCCCATGGTGTAACTGGCAACACGTCTGTTTTTGGTATAGAAGAGTCTAGGTTCGAGCCCTAGTGGGCCAACTTTTATTTAAAAGCCCTCAAGTGAAAACTTGAGGGCTTTTTTATTGGACCACGTGATGGTGGGTAGTAAAATCGAGCGTTTTGTAATTTTAAAAAGGTACAAAACGCTCGATTTTGCTGTTACCTCTGTCTGTAACCCGATTTGCGTTGTTGTAAAATTACTGTTACCAATCTTATCTCAGTTGCTTTTTTGTGGTTTTTATGAGTTTACAAAATGCCTCAAACTTTCTGTCTCCCTTCAGTAACCGGAAAGCTTGATTGTAAAGCTATGGCAATTGTACAAAACCATGCGAATTGCTGTTACCTTGTTTATCCCGATGGTTTTTAGAAATAAAGACCAACCCACGTGACCGTGGGTAGTTGCTCTTCTTTTTTTGTAGTTTGAAGGTTACAAAAAAAGAGGAGCTTTCTGTATTTAATAAAGATTTGCCGTATTTTTTAGTTTACGACAAATCGCAAACTGCCCAACCAACCCAAAACTATTTTGCAATTATTAAACATTATAATGTAAGGGCTACACCATTTGTACTACCAATACTGTGTTGAATCAATAGATATTATGGAACAGAAACATCCACTCCCTCCTTTTACAGAAGAAACAGCAAAACAAAAGATTCAACTTGCAGAAGATGCCTGGAACAGTAAAGACCCTATAAAGATATCTATGGCGTATACTGTAGATAGTGAATGGCGTAACCGGTCGAAGTTTGTGAATGGTCGCGCCCAAATT
Source organism: Flavobacteriales bacterium (assembly GCA_003229235.1). GTDB lineage: Bacteria > Bacteroidota > Bacteroidia > Flavobacteriales > Flavobacteriaceae > Gilvibacter. The sequence continues at coordinate 11,542 of QIIH01000215.1, forward strand.
CAGGAATTTTTAAAAGACAAATGGCATAACGAGCTAGATTACCGACTAAAAAAATCGTACTGGGCTCATGGCCAAAATAGAATCGCAGTGCGTTTCGAATACGAATACAAAAACGCCCATGGCGAGTGGTTTAGAGCCTATGGAAACGAAAACTGGGAGTTTGATCAAAACGGGCTAATGGCCAAACGTTTTGCAAGTATAAACGATGTGAGAGCGCAAATTACATTAAAACAACCCCTAAATCTTAATTGTAACCAAAGGACATTGGGCGTGGTTCAATACAAGCACCAGTCAGAAGTCTAGTACCATCGATGGAGTCGTTTAGTTGTTTATTCGTGTAATCGAATTAAGGACTAATTTTTACTCACTACTCATATTCCACTATTGACTATTGACTATTGACTATTGATTAATTATTATTGTTTAATCGTTTAATCGTTTAATCGTTTAATCGTTTAATCGTTTAATCGTTTAACTGTTGATGCGTTTAATCGAAGGTGTTACTAATTTCTCCATAATCTTTTGTCCTAAGTCCTAAGTCCTAAGTCCTAAGTCCTAAGTATTGAGTATTGAGAATAAACCGTTGAAACGTTTAATTGTTTAGTCGTTTAATCGCTGAGTTGTGTATTTTTTTTTCACTTTTCACTTTTCACTTTTCGCTTTTCGCTCTTCACTTTTCGCTTTCCACTATTCACTACTAGTTACTATATCTTAAACGTAATAACAGGCCGTTGTGCATGATTTACCAAATCTTCGCTAATGCTGCCGTTAAAGAAATGTGCTAATCCTTTGCGACCGTGTGTACTCATACCAATTAACTGAGCGTTAGAATCTCTAGAAAAGTTTAATATGCCTTTTTCTACAGAATGATCGTTAAAGATGTTTAACGTATAATTTTCTAGCCCCATATCTTTAATAAAATTGTTCATCATAGTGTTGGCTTCACTCGAGGTTTTAAAATCGGCTACGGTGTTTATAAAGAGTAAATGTAAGGTTGCTCCCACGTTTGTGGCAAATTGATGCGCCTTTACAAGGGTGGTTTTGCACTCTTCGGAAAAATCTAAAGCAAAGACAAAATCATTAATTTCGAAACCATCGTGCTCGTTTTTAATTACTAAAACTGGAATCTCAGAAGTGCGTACTACCTTCTCTGTATTGCTCCCAATAAACATCTCTTTAAATCCGCTCGCGCCGTGCGAGCCCATAATGACCAAATCTATATTGTTGCTTTTTACCGCAGCTTGGATTCCTTCATAAATCTCTTCGTAGGCAACTTCTTGATGCACTGTAACTCCTTCTAAATAGGGTCTTTCGGCTATTTCGTTAAAATTTTTCTCTGCTAGTTTAATAAAAAATAGAGATTCGGGCAAATGCTTGGCACTTCCCGAGTTTGTTAAATGAAGTGGCATTTCTAATAAGTGAAGTAAGTAAATTTCGCCATTGTATTTTTTTGCCAAGTTGGCAGCAACTTTTAAAGCAAACTCTGCTTGTTGAGAGAAATCGGTTGGGACTAAAATTTTTTGCATTTATAGTATCGTTTTTGAAGCATTAAATTACGAAATAAAATCGTGCCTTTCAGAGTTTTAAAAATCAAAAAAATGTGCTATATTTGCACCGTTATTATAGAGATAAGTAACTATGAGGGGACAAAAAGTCCCCTCTTTCTATAGACAATGTTCAAGCAAAAGGTAACACAACTAGTCACAGAAGCTTTGGCTCAGGAGCCATCCTTATTTTTAATCGACTTGTCGATAGGAGAGAATAATGCCATAAAAGTGGTGTTAGATGGAGATAACGGAGTGAGTGTTAAAGACTGTATCGCTGTTAGTCGAGGAGTCGAGCACAATTTGGACAGAGAAGAGTACGACTTTTCACTAGAAGTTACTTCGGCTGGAGTTTCAGAACCTTTAACACTGCCTAGGCAGTATGTTAAAAATGCAGGACGAAAGCTCAAGGTAAAGACCAAAGATGGGCAAACCATCGAAGGTTTATTAACGGCTTCAGACGATAAGGGTTGTACGTTGCAATGGAAAACACGAGAGCCTAAGCCAATTGGCAAAGGTAAAGTGACAGTTGAGAAGGAAGCGACACTTAGCTATGATAACATGGTAGAAGCTAAAGTGATGATAAATTTTAATTAAAGTTTGATATGGAAAATATCGCATTAATAGAATCTTTTTCGGAGTTTAAAGACGACAAATTAATTGACAGGGTAACCCTGATGGCAATTTTGGAAGATGTTTTTAGAAGTGCCCTAAAAAAGAAGTACGGTGATGACGACAACTTTGATATTATTATAAACCCTGATAAAGGGGATTTAGAGATATGGAGAAATCGCATCGTTGTTGCAGACGGCGAAGTTGAAGACGAGAACCAAGAGATTTCTTTAAAAGAAGCTCAAAAAATTGAACCAGATTTTGAAGTAGGCGAAGATGTGTCAGAAGAAGTTAAGCTGATGGATCTTGGTAGACGTTCGATTTTGGCCTTACGCCAGAATTTAATTTCTAAAATTCACGAGCACGATAATACAAATATATACAAGCAGTTTAAAGAGCTGGAAGGCGAAATTTACACTGCAGAAGTACATCATATCCGCCATAGAGCAGTTATCTTATTGGACGACGATGGAAACGAAATAATTTTACCTAAGGATCGTCAGATCCCATCAGACTTTTTTAGAAAAGGTGAGAACGTACGCGGAATTATCGAAAGTGTAGAGCTTAAAGGCAATAAACCTTCGATTATCATGTCTCGTTCGAGTCCTTTATTCTTAGAAAAATTATTTGAAAGTGAAATTCCAGAAGTATTTGATGGTTTGATCACTGTTAAAAAAGTAGTTAGAATCCCAGGTGAAAAAGCAAAAGTAGCTGTAGATTCGTATGACGACCGAATAGATCCAGTAGGAGCTTGTGTTGGTATGAAGGGATCACGTATTCACGGAATTGTACGCGAATTGGGGAACGAAAATATTGATGTAATTAATTACACCAACAACTTGCAACTTTTTGTAACAAGAGCTTTAAGCCCCGCTCGAATCACTTCTATTAAATTAAATGAAGAAACAAAACGTGCTGAGGTAATTTTACGCCCAGAAGAAGTTTCGAAAGCGATAGGGCGTGGAGGGCACAATATTAGATTGGCCGGACAATTAACCGGATACGAAATTGATGTCTTTAGAGAGGGTGCAGAAGAAGATGTCGAACTAAGAGAGTTTAGTGACGAAATTGACGATTGGATTATTAAAGAATTTAGTAAAATTGGTTTAGATACCGCCAAAAGTATCCTAGAGAAAGAGATAGGAGATTTGGTAAAGATGACCGATTTAGAAGAAGAGACCATCGTCGAAGTTGTCAATATATTAAAGAAGGAATTCGAGGAGTAATTGTACCTTGAGGATTCCGAAAATACAGTGAGAAGCATTTTATGGCCGAAACAAAAACAATGAGGTTAAGTAAAGTATTGCGCGAATTTAATATTTCGCTTGATCGTGCCGTTGACTCTTTAAAAGACAACGGTTTCGTAATTGAAGCGCGCCCTACTACCAAGATTTCTGGTGAGGAATATCAAATTTTGTTTGATGAGTTCCAAACCGATAAAAGTAAGAAGGTAGCCTCAAAGGAAGTAGGAGAAGAAAAGCGTAAAGAGAAGGAAGAACTCCGTCTCGCCCGCGAAAAAGAGCAAGAAGAAAGATTGAGTCGTCTAGAAGCGTCTAAGGTTGTTAAGGCCAGAGCCCAATTAGATGGTCCCAAGAAAATTGGTAAAATCGAACTAGATGTAGCCAAAAAGAAGCCAGAAGCAGCTCCCATAGTAGAAGCCCCTAAAGCTGCCGAAACTGTCGAAAAAGCTCCTGTAGCAGAAAAAGCTGTTAAAGAAACTCCAGCTGAAAAGGCGAAAGAACCTGTAGCGCCAAAAGCTGTTCCTACTAAAAAAGAAGTTAAAATCACTGAGGTAGCAAAAGCTGCGAAAGAAGCAGAAGTTGTAGCGAAGCCTACAGATAAGACAGAAACTAAAGAAGGAACTACAGACGAAACTACAGAGGAAACTGTTGTTTCAGAAAAAGTTGAAACTCAATATAAAAAATTAGACGGCCCTAATTTTACTGGTAAAAAAATTGATTTAGCAAAATTTAAAAAACCAGAAAAAAAGAAGAAAGAAACGCCAGCAGCAAGTAGTTCTAAAGCTTCTGCAGAAAAGCGCAGCAAACGTCGTCGTATAAGTAAAGAACCTTCTGGTGGTGGTAATCGACCTAATCAACGGGGTGGTGGTGGAAACCGCAGAACTCCAATTGTAAAAGAGGAGCCTAGCGAAGAAGATGTTCAAAAACAAGTACGCGAAACCTTAGAGAAGCTTCAAGGGAAGTCTAGCAAAGGGAAGGGTGCTAAATATCGTAGAGAGAAACGAGA
>QIIH01000212.1 GCA_003229235.1 Flavobacteriales bacterium
ATAACGGATTACCCTGCGCATCGCGTGCATAATAAGTTGTTGTAATCGTAGGATCTGGGTTATTTACCACACTTTTAGCAATCCTGTTGCCTAATCCATCATAAATAAATGTAATGATTTGTGTATCACTAGGGTCTGTAGCACTTAAGGGTAACTTAGTCACTTTTGCGACCTTACCATCTACGCGCCAATCGATCGTTAGCCCTTCTGTTCTGTCTATGATTAGCTGCCCAATATTATCGTACACATAGTTATGGGTATTCTCGTCATTTACGTCATAGGTAGTCCCAAACTCTGCATTAAGAATGGCGTATTGATCTTTAAGATCTACCTCAAAATCTACTGGCGAATTGGTGTTGTTTACATCGTCACCTACTATCGTTAACTGATTGTTTCCATCCTTATAAGCATAACTAAAGCTATCCATGCTAATACTGCTGCCTCCGTGCTCTAAAAACACATCGCCTACAGCTCTTGATAAAGAGGTAAGGTTACCATTGTTGTCATAACGATATCTTGCGCTATAACTATCTTGAATGATCCCAATAGCATCGCCAATGGTCGATGACGAATAGCTGGAAATACGGTTTAATTGATCGTACTGATAACGATTAGATTGCGTGGGCAGTACTCCAAAATTGTTCTCACGTATGGCAGTAACCATTTGTTTTATATTTCCGTTATATAAGTCTAATTGACTACTTACTGGGTTGGCAAAGTCTGCACTGATTTGCAGCGCTTGATACTCGGTAGGCACAGAGGCTATATAATCTGTATCTGTTGCGTTCGTATAATACGATAACGAATATCCCATTGCATCAACTGCTGTAGATTGAAGCGTTAAATCTCCATCGTGACCGGGGTCAAACACAGGCTTAGTAATATTCTCACCATTTACACTCTTTAACCATCCTTGGAGGGTATATACATAATCCATCCCTTGTACCTTCTTGTCGCCAATAAGCACACGCGCTAATGGGCCGTGGTGGTAGTATTCATAAACTGCCTCTTTCTCCCAGATATAACCACTTGAAGAGGTCTCGACGTTCACTATGCGGTTGTCTGCATCGTACTCATATTTATGAATAAACTGATCGTCTCTTCCTGACTGAATCGTAACGCGATGTACATTTCCACTTATCAGATCATAATCGTACTGGATGCGCCTTACTTGCTGGTTAAAGTCTGTGATTTCATTTTCTGTCCACCTAAAATAATTGGCCAATTCTTTAACATTGCCATGAACATCATAATTGTAGGCAATAACATTGTGGTGTTTTCCTAAGTTGATGCTTGTGCTATTTACATCGTCATAATAAACTACAGCAACAACGCGATTTCTTAAATTATACTTATTGTAATCGGTCTCAAAGAAATCTGCCGTTGTATACCCATTTAATAGGTCTAGCTCACTGTCGTAATAGGATTGTGTTACTTCTTTATATCCTGGTCCTGCAGCACCCGGGCCACCAAATTGAACATATTCTTGTGGATACGTCTCTGCGTTTATAATATACTCTACTCCAGTTAGTTTATGAGCGAGACGACCGTTTTCGTTTATGCCTAGTTCTGAAATTGCATTAAACTCTCCTGCCTCTTCAATTCTTCCTAAACCATCATAACGTGTATAGCTAAAATATTGTCCTGGTACTTGGGTAACTATAGTGGTCGTATTAACAAACACAATGTTCTCAATAGAATGACCTCCAAGGTAAATTCCAAAGTCTATGTTAAGCGCCGCTCCTGGAGTGGATTCGGTTACGTCATAAAGTAGCGTATCATTTTTATAAAATTCGATGGTATTATCGGCTCTTTTAACCGTAAACGAGTCGCTGGTGTTCCAGGTGCCAGTAGTTATATTAACTCCTTGCACATAAATGTCGTAAGACGAAACACTGGTCAAATAAATTCCATAATCCATATAGGCAAGCCCATCGCCTCCACTTGGGGCGTAAGTAAGCCCTAAAAAGGTTTCGTGATATATGGCACTCGTAGTTCTAAAAGATCTTTTCACATACCCATCGCCAGTAATCGATTCGATTGACCTTCCATTCTGCCATCCAGGGCTTCTATTCGAATTTTGTAAGGTGTGACCGTTGTTGGATACCAAAATTGGGGGGGCGTGCTTGTATGTAATCGGATCAATAGGAGTATCTACCATGGTTGAAGAAGATGCGGCGCCTTCTTTCTGGTTTGCATTTTGAGAGGCAATGATGCGACCCAATTCGTCATAGGCAAAACGAGTTTCGCCTCCATCTGGCGTTTTTTGCCAAACCAATTGGTTAAGAGAATTATAACGATATTGGGTTTCATATCCGTGTTGCGGAACTAACAACCCATTCTCACTTGTTTGTCCATCGGCTCGATGCGCATTTATAGCATTGTTTAAGCCTTCGTCACTCGCATCTAAGCGAATCACTCCTTCAGGAGCGATAGTTTGGGCCAGATTGCCCGCTTGATCGTAATAGTAAAGCGTATATTGATATTCTTTGTCGTAGTAGGTCATCGATAGATTCTCTACTACACTTGTCATTGCGTCGTCTATATACTGCTCGATAAATTCTTGCACGAGTTGATTGATGTAATCATTGTATGAATCTTCATTATAGGTGCCCGTGATGGTCTCAATCATCTCATCACAACTGTCGTTTTCTTCTACAATAATCTCTCCCGGCGGCATTGGCGCCGGTGGACAAACATCATTATTAACAAAATAATCTTCGTTAACAAATTCGTTCCAGGTATCTGGATTAGGGTTGCCTGCTACATGTGCTACATAGGCTGCAATAACAGTATTAATATCTTCATAACCGTAATTAAGAAATGTATTACCAAATTCCCCAATAGAGATAAACTGGTCATGATCTACATTGATTATTGCAAGTTGTTCTAAATAATAGAAATACGAATCAACTAAGTGGCCAAAATTTAGGTTACAAAACTCAACAACAGTATCCAATCCAGGTGGAATTACATATCCATCTACACCAATAGTGCCATCGAACTCTTCGATATTTGCAGCGAAATAGTCAAACTTTTCGTCACAATCTACTGGAGGAACTGTTTGTGCGACACAAACATCACACTCTCCACTAGCCTCATCACCATTGTTCCCGCGTAGTTCGAAAGAATACATTGGTGTTGCGTTGGTGCCGTCATCTGAATCTAATGATAGTACTATTCCACCTTGATAGGTATTCCCTTCGTAAGTATACTCACCATTTTCTGCAGTAAAAATTATTTCTCCTGAAGCACCAACAGTTTGTCCTGATAAATGTTCAAAAGAGTATATCATTATTGGAAATGGATTAGAAACTACGTATTGTGGATCTTTCCATTGCCCTCTTTTTCCTTCTGTTATTTGAATACCACTGCCCCAAATAGGGTCGTTCGCCCAAACAAATCCAGAGGCTCCACCAGGCCCAAGCATTCTTGTACCTAAAGGTGCAGCTAGCGGATCATTATTATATGGTGCACCAGCACCTTCAGAGAAATCAAAAGTTAGTGTCGTTCCTAAAATGTTATAATCAAGATCGTAAATTTGGTAGTAAGCAGCCTCATTACCGTCGGTGCCAGAGCTATCAAACCCTAGATAATGATTTGCAAAACGGTGGTTAGCTCCAGAACTGTTGCCAACGGTAGTATCTCCAGCATCCTGGAAAGTAAGATTTCCTGCAGATGTCGAATACGTTACTCCATTCACAACAACAGATACATTAAAGTCAGATTCGGTCATAGGGTTTACAGAATCCCAATCTTCCGTAGGGGTTACCAAGATGTCAAATTCAACCTTATCACCCAATTCAAACTCTGTATCTAGCACAAATCGGACATCTCTATACTGCAAGAATGTCTCACTCCCTATTATTACCTGTGGTGTGTATTTTCTCAGGTTAAATTCTAACTCAAAAGTGCGATCGTCACAACATGAATACTTAAGTCCTTTATTGAATTCTGCCTCGATAAATTGTACCTCTCCAGATAGGTCTATATAGTAAATTTTAATCTCATCTTGATTAATATCTGTACTGCCAATGTGCAAACTTTCATAGTAGTCTATATTTGGTAAATCCAATTCTGCAGCAGCAACTTCAAAGCCATCACCTATCGCTGGAAAGCTCATATAATAAACTCCTGAACCTCTTACCCAAGTTGCAGACAAAGACATCTCGTCTTTAAAAAATTCTGGCAAAAAGGTGTCATAATATTCCGGAATACCGCTAAGTGAAATTGGACTAGTACTGTTAATTTGCCCAGAATCACGCAGGGCATTAAGCAACGGAATAAAGTCTCTCTTTAGTTTGGCTTGACGCGTACAACCGTAAGGACTGTTAGGGTCTGTCATTTGGTCGTCTAAAACCTCGCCTAAACCATCGTCATCTAAACCACATTCCCCTATAGCCGCAACCGTAGATCCAGAAAAAATAGCTTCGTCATATTGATCTGCATTAGCAGCATCTTTATATGTAATCTGCGCTACAAATTGAAAGTTAAAACGCTCACTAGCTGCGTCATAACTCTCGTAGTACATTTGCGTGACACCAGAAATTTGCCATTCTCCAGGTGCGTTAGGAACACTCATAGAATAATTGCTCCAATTATAGCCTGTTGCGTCAAAATTAATTGCGTTTGTTGCTGTATCTGTTAGTTCAATTGTAAGATTCGTCCCAGATGTATTGCTTGTTAAATAAATGTCGTTAGGAGGGTTTTGCGAATCGGCACCTAGGGCATCATATAAATCGGGGGTGAGGTATTGAGAAAAATAAATATCGGGCGATGTTGGAGAAGGATTTGTTTTTAATCCAGAGCCCGATGTTTGTGCAAAATACCCTTTTAGAAAAATGTCTAAATCTACTAGTAATGGGCACATTCCGGTTTCAATCCAATTAATATAATCTCCATCACCAGCCATATCGCCTATAGCGTCTCCCGGATCTATACTAGAATCGTATTGATTGTCTATTGGAATAAATCGTTTCTCTTTTTCGTTATAAGCTTCGGCCTCTGGTTGATCGCAAAATTGCGAGCCACTTGTGTTCGCATCTAAGTATGAAGTAAAACCAGAAACCTCTGCGTATTCACTAATTACCGTAGTTATAGCTTCCGAAACGTCTTCGCCTATGCAACCGTTATAACATCCTTTTTCTAAAGCATAGGTATTTATCGAAACATATTTTAGTCGTTCTTTTAAACTTAAATAATTGGTTACATAATTACGCCATACCAAGTCTTTTTGTTGGTCACTTCCCAATGCGTTTATTGCAGCCACTATTCCACTTGTCGCAGGAGGATTGCAGTCAGAAATTCCGTTACAAGATGCCAACGCAAAGGAGTATTGAATTAAATTCATAGGGTCTCCCAATGCGCTATTAAAATCTTCATACTGTCCGCCAGCACCCATGGCCTCTTCCATGAGATCGTATCTGTTGGTTCGCATCTGATTATCTCCAGATGTGTTTCCTGTTGCCACTATTTCGTTAAAATAAGGATCCACTAGCATAAGACGTAATGGATTGCCATTTACCAAATCTGCCTGAGCAGAAGTCGATGTCATTGCCCATGTTGGAATTGAACGGATGTATCCGTCAAACTCATCTGAATCTAAGTCTTGTAAAACAACCTCATCTTCGATGGGGTCGTAAACAGAAACCTCATACAATATTTGACAAAACGCCTCAGAATAAGTTAAATAACAACGTTCTGGATGAAAATCTAATAAAGAATTTGCCCAACTATCGTCCCAATTTGCAATAAAATCTGCTACGTGAAGTAGATTCTCTGGCTCTACATATTCGAAGGTAGAACCGTCCGAATTAGTCCCCTCCATGATATCGCCAGGATTTACTTCTGGCACATAATTTCCATCCCCATCTAGTGTGACAATAACAACAGAAAGATTCCCATAATCGTCTAGATAATCACTGGCAGGGGTCTTCCATGTAAAATTACCTGTGGTCATATTAACCACATCGTAAATCACGTTATTTTCGTTAAAAACAGATAATGGTTCTTCTACCATTCCTGTAGATTCATTTATCGTAATATTGCCATATTGGCCCAGAGGGCTTACATCTTGTAATAAGGTTTCTCTGTTTATTTCACAAGTATTTGTACCAAGACCACAATTACCTTGACATGCCTCGATAAGCAATTCGTGTTCTCTGGCAAATCGTACCACGTAGGCATCAAATTCGGCTTCGTTTATGTTTTCTGCCCCATTAGCATCTGTTGACTCGTCTACATAACTCCCAACTACTTCTCCAGAGACAATTGTAAAGGTCATTTGTATGTTCGCATATATCGCAAACATGGCATCTGCTACATATTCAAGATTAGTACCAAAAGCGGTGGGACAATCTTCACATTCGATAACAACACAAGGATCAAACTCAATAACTGGCTCGAATAACTCTGGATCTATAAAGCAATTACCAAGTGGATCTGTTAAGTCTTCTCTATATGAAAGTGAATAATCAGTTAAGGCCGCCTCATTTATTGTGAGTTCTTTTAAAAAAGAGTAGGTGCCAACTGGTAATGGGGGAGTGACAAAGTTTTCTGAATAATCTACAGATGTAGCTGGTTCTGTCCCACCCCCTTCACCACCAATCTGAATTGTATAGGGATCATCTGGGTTTAAAGTTATTATCTCTTCACCACAATCGTCCTCTAACATAAACTTTAAGTCAAAAATAAAAGGATAACTAGGTGGGTTACACGCAGGATCAAAAAACTGGTCTAAAAGAGCCGAATAGTCAAATTCTAAGCTTTGACTATTTGTACTAATACTAAGTTGTCTGCCCACACGAAGCCCATCCAGTAAAGGCCCATATACTTGAGTAGAAAAACGCTCATTGTTATCTTGCTCGTCGTCTACGTCTGTATCAAGATCTTTATTAAGCATATCTGTGGTTAATAAACCATGATTGCCGCTACTATTATCTTCGTCATCCAGACCTTCTAAATTGGCAGGAGCATCACCAGACATAGCCGTAGCAATTGTTCTGCCTTGAGGATCTATATAGCTAATACTTACTTGGCCGTTAGGATCGACCACCATGTTCTTTTTATAATGTTGCACGTTCCCAACACGGTAACCAAACAAACGATTTAGTTCTTCTTGAGTAGGAACCGTGTAGTAATATTTCATCTCATGATCTGTCCCTAATTGGTGCGTAGGCCCTACGCCTCCCTTCCGACGAACACGGCCTGTATTATCTGGGGTGTATTCTACTTGAGAAAATGGAAAGTTTATCGCATCTGGAACAAAATCTTGAAAAGTTCCTGTCGCCGTTTTTGGCCCATAATAATTACTTGCGCCATACCCGTTAATCATACCAGCAACACTTACTTCGCAGCTACTGCTCGGATCATCCCAGTCAAAATCTAAATGAGTATAAGGGGTGTCGGAAGCAACTTGATTAAAATCAGGATAAAATTTTATTACATTATCTTCTGTTGTCGGTACCGGAAGTATCTCTATAGCTGGCCTTCCTTGGTTATCGTAAATAACTTCACCTACAATGGCATTCTCATCTGTATTTATTTTAGTAACCGTTTGTCTGTTTCTTAAGGATCCGTCAAAATAACTAACAACAGTTTTTTTCTTACCCTCTTCTGCAAAGGAGGCCTGAAACTGCCAATTCATATTGTCTTCGTGAACATTGATGTCGATTAAATCTGGCCATTGACCAACATAATCGTGTTCAGTGCCATCACTAGTCCAATCTGTATAATTTACTTGTGATGGATGTAATGACATACGGCCAACGCCTCGAATTCGACAAATCAAATATCCTTGCTCATAAATATTAGGAATTTCATATTCACTTTCTTTAGTAATTACCCTTGTATTATTTAACTCAAAATCTCGATCACTAAAAGGAATCTCGGCCGCAGCTATTGGCGATCCAATACTTGTTCCGTAATCATCAATCCAGGTGTATTCCAGCTCGTATTCTAATGCTCCAAAAATGTCGTCCCAATCAATAACATAACTCGCATCCATTAAGCTAGTACCGCCACTATCTGTCGATTCAATTGCGTTTACTGATACTATTGAAGGTGCATCATTACCAATGTCGTAATAGCGTTCTACGAGTAATTTACCAGACACATAAACATTCATAGGTGTTAACGCAATAGGGCTACCTGTATCTAAATCTAAAGCAGATACTCCAATAACTTTGACTTTAGCCCCATAAGCACCTTCTACCACATGTCCAGCGAGGTCGACAAAATTTGCGCCATTATAATTGGGGTTATTCTCAATTACTAGCTGCGTGGTATAAATTGTACCATTATCCCCGTTAGAATCTCTAGGAATAATTTTTAAATCGATTGTATATTGAATGTGTTGATACGGCGGTGCATCGGTGTCAAAGAAAACATCCAAATACACATTAGTATCAACGGTTTCGAACAAAACACCGCTGGGGCTCTGTTGTTCTGGATCCCAAATATTTAGAACATTGCCATTTGTAGCTAGAGCATCGTCTATGGCTACAGAGTTTGCCGTTTGAGGATCAAGTTCCATTTGCTGTCCAAATATTGTAGACGAACAAAGTATTAAAAGTCCTAAAGTCGATAGACGAGTGCCACTGGTGATGGTATGAAGAATTGTTTTCATAGAAATATATTTTTACTGGTACAACGAATAAGTTGTTAGTTTTTTTGAAAGACTTACCTCTGATTCTTTTTTAATGTAATCAGAGATTAAAAATCGCTTAGAGAGATCTTTGGTAAAAGGGCGCTCTTTAAAGGTGATAGACACAATTCCCTCTGACGTTTTGGCCAAAGGATTTTGTCCTCCAGGCATTTGCTGCCCTGCAATTAAATAAAGCTCTTGTTTTTGAATGGTGAATGTTTTTAGATTAATCTCTAACACCATTTTGCTATACGGAATCACGTTAGATTTTTTAAACATCATTACAAACTTGGCGATGTCTCCTTGCTCAAATACTTCGGCACTTATGAAGTATTCAGCTAGTTTTGAGAGTTCGACAGGGGTAGGACGTTGTTCAGCATCAATTGCACTATAAAGCACTGCTTTCTCGTCATGATTAATTTTTAAGTAATCAGAATCAATAAAAATTGATTCTGTATGATTAATCCGTGAATAATAATTGCTACCGTCCTTAATTATTTGGCCCTCCATCGTTTCGATGGCTTGAGTGCCTTGGCAAGGCTCAAAATACTCGTACAACACTTCCAAATTGTAAGCATTGTTAGAAAAATATTGAGCTTCTACTTTAGAGAGAATCTCTGTAACAGCCTCTAATTCTTGCCCCTCACAGACCCAACTAAACCCAATGACTACTACTAATAAATAGCGTTTTATTAATATCATTGGTTGTTTACTTTAGAAGATTTAGAGCGAGATTCTTGAATGGTAAACACCCCGCGTTCGGTCTCTTTTTTAACTCGTACTAAGCCTCCTTCGTAGTCGTATTCGTAAAAAGTGGCATAGTTGTTTTCGTCCAATTCGGCCATTAATCGTTGGTTTATTGGATCGTAAACAAAAGACTTCATATTGCCGTTAAAGGGAAGAACTCTTATATCGTCAAAATAAGAACCCGTACTCGAAGCGTTTAAGGTTATTTTTAGGTTTAAAATGTCCTGATTCACATCAAACTCGCCAAAAACACGTTGCCAACCGTCAATAATAGGGCCCGTGGGGGTTAGTGTAAACGTCTCGTTATCGCCAGAAGACACATATTGGGTTTCTACCAGAATATTGCCATCATACTGATGTGTTTGTTGAGACACCTCATCTTTTACCCAGGCACTTAAAATATAGACGCCTTCTGTAGGTGAAAAGGAGTCGTTTGGTGGTGTTTGTGCATAGCCAATGACAAAGCACAGAAAAATCGATATTTGAATTAATGTTTTCATGTTCTATTTATTAAATATTAGCAGTTGCACTTATTTCCATACACTGACTACCCGCTAACGTATAGAACACAGTAAATACATAATAATCTGCTCCTCCACCTGGAGGGTCATTTGCGTTGCATTGTCCTACGTCTTCGTTCACTAATCGTACTACGATTTTGCCAGAAGCGTCTATCCAAAATTCGCCTTCATAGCCACCAGTCCAATCTATGCTTACACTTGTTGCACCTGCAGTTCCGCCTAATGCGTATCCTACTGTATCATTTCCTAAAAATTCACATGGTATACTAAGCTGTGTACAACTCGGCGGATCTGGGTCGTCACAGTCCTCTGGTTCTTCATACACAAACGTAAACCCATCATCGGCATAGTTAACGGCCAACTCTGTAGACGCATCGCCATTTACAAACAGACTATAGCGTCCAGTATGCGATTCGTCTTCTACCAGACTGGTAGTCGTATTTTGATCGTCGTAAATACCAAAGTGCAAATCATCGTTATTCTGACCTGTGATATACGAATAGTCTTCAAAGCCATCAAAGCCTATTTGACCATACGCACTATTCGAAGCTACAGCAGTTGG
>QIIH01000088.1 GCA_003229235.1 Flavobacteriales bacterium
TTTAAGTATATTTGCCAACGATGAGCAAAACGATGGTTTCCTCACTCCTAGCAAAGTCTTCGTCCTTGCGAAAACTAGGGGAATCTATTGCCCAATCTCAAAATCATATCACTTTTTCTGGTCTATCGGGCAGTGCCTACTCCATTGCTTTGGCACAATGTTTTAAAGAATCCCAAAAGCCTTTTTTGTGCATTTTTCCTAACAAAGAACAAGCCGCATATCACTTAAATGACCTCGAAAATTTATTAAATCACAACAACGTACTTTTTTATCCAGGGAGTTATCGCAGGCCTTATCAAATTGAAGAAACCGACAATGCAAATGTGCTATTGCGTTCGGAGGTTTTAAACCGAATCAATTCACAAAAAAAACCAGCCTTAATTGTCACTTATCCCGAGGCGCTTTTCGAAAAAGTGGTTACTCGCAAAGAGTTAGAGCGCAACACCTTAAAAATTAATGTTGGAGATACGATCGGGATCGATTTTGTAAACGAAATATTGTTCTCATATCAGTTTAAAAGAGTCGATTTTGTAACAGAACCCGGCGAATTTTCTGTTCGCGGAGGCATTGTTGATGTTTTCTCTTTCTCCCATGATGAGCCCTATAGAATCGAATTTTTTGGTGATGATGTAGACAGTATCAGAACCTTCGATGTTGCCACACAACTATCAAATGAACAGGTAAAAAAGGTGGGGATTATTCCTAATATAGAGAACAAACTTTTAGACGAAAAACGCATCAGTTTTTTCGATTATATCGCTCAAAAAACGGTAGTTTTTCTCTCTAACAGAGAGCTACTCACAGACAGCCTTGATACCCTTTATGAAAAGGCTACAGAAGTATTTTCGAGTATCGAAGGCGAGATTCAACAACTGGAACCTGAGGCATTGTTTTGCAACGGTAGTTATATTACAAACAAATTAAAAAGCTTCACTTTAGTCGAGCAGCAACTCCGCAACGCAGTGTTGGTTTTTAATACCAGCCCTCAACCTTCGTTTAACAAACAGTTTCCTTTACTAATTGAACACTTACAAGAAAAAAGCGAGCAAAATTATACCAATTATATACTCTGCGGAACGCCAGAACAAGCAAAACGCCTTAACGATATCCTAGAAGACGCTACGCAAGATGTACAATACCAAACATTGGTTTTCCCCTTATATCAAGGCTATATAGATTACGACAGCAAAGTAGTTTGTTATACCGATCATCAGATTTTTGAACGCTATCACAAATTTAATCTTAAGAACGGTTACGCCAAAAAGCAGGCAATTACCCTTAAAGAGCTCACTAATTTAGAAGTGGGCGACTATGTAACTCATATAGATCACGGAATTGGAAAGTTCGGCGGTTTACAAAAAATTGAAGTAGAAGGTAAGTTTCAAGAAGCCATTAAACTTATTTATGGCGATCGTGATATTTTGTATTTAAGTATACACTCGCTTCACAAAATATCTAAGTACAATGGCAAAGACGGTAGCGCTCCCAAATTGTACAAATTAGGGTCTAACGCCTGGAAAAAGTTAAAACAAAAGACCAAAAAACGAGTTAAAGAAATTGCCTTTAACCTCATCGAGCTTTATGCAAAAAGGCGATTGCAAAAAGGGCATAGCTTCGCCCCAGATTCCTATTTACAGCACGAGCTAGAATCTTCTTTTATTTATGAAGATACTCCCGACCAAACAAAGGCAACAGAAGATATTAAGCGCGATATGGAAAGTGAGCGCCCTATGGACCGTCTGATTTGTGGCGATGTAGGGTTTGGTAAGACAGAAATTGCAATCAGAGCTGCATTTAAGGCGGTAGATAATGGCAAACAAGTCGCTATTTTGGTTCCAACTACGATTCTGGCGTTTCAGCATTTTAAAAGCTTCTCTAAGCGATTAAAACGCATGCCAGTTAGAGTAGATTACCTAAACAGATTCAGAAATACCAAAGAACGAAGAACTGTTTTAGAGGAATTAGCCAACGGCTCACTCGATATTGTAATTGGCACGCATCAGTTAGTTAATAAGGCAGTTATTTTTAAAGATTTAGGCCTGCTCATTATAGATGAAGAACAAAAATTTGGCGTAGCGGTTAAAGACAAACTAAAAACCATTAAAGAAAACGTAGACACGCTAACGCTCACTGCAACCCCAATCCCAAGAACACTTCAGTTTAGTTTGATGGCGGCGCGCGATTTGTCTATTATTAATACGGCTCCGCCAAATAGATATCCAATTGAGACTCATGTGGTCAGGTTCTCTGAAGAAACAATTCGAGACGCATTCCAGTACGAAATCTCTCGTGGTGGGCAAGCATTTTTTGTTCACAACCGTATCGAAAACATAAAAGAGGTGGCCGGTATGTTACAGCGTTTAGTTCCGAATGCGAAAATTGGGGTTGGGCATGGCCAAATGGACGGCAAAAAGTTAGAGAAATTGATGCTGGCGTTTATGAATGGGGAATTCGATATACTAGTATCTACTACCATCATAGAAAACGGCCTAGATGTGCCAAACGCTAACACTATATTTATAAATAATGCCAACAACTTTGGCATTTCAGATTTACATCAAATGCGCGGACGTGTTGGGCGAAGCAACAAAAAAGCCTTTTGTTATTTAATTACCCCTCCTTATTCGGCAATGACAGACGAAGCACGAAAACGGATGACTGCCCTTGAGCAGTTTACTGCATTAGGTGGTGGTTTTCATATTGCAATGAAAGATCTTGAGATTCGTGGAGCTGGCGATTTACTAGGAGGAGAACAAAGTGGCTTTATCAATGAAATTGGCTTTGAAACCTACCAAAAAATCTTAGCCGAAGCAATTGAAGAACTTAAAGAATCAGATTTTAAAGAATTATATACTGGAAATTCTGACGAGGATAAACCCTTCTTAAAAGAAACTGTGCTCGATACCGATTTCGAGTTACTATTCCCTAGCGATTATGTAAACAATATTAGCGAACGGCTCAATTTGTATAGAGAGCTTGGCGAACTTTCTAATGAGGAGCAATTACTAGAATTTAAAAAAGAGTTGCTCGATCGTTTTGGACCCTTGCCAGAAGAGGTAGAAGACCTGCTTACCAGTGTAAAAATTAAATGGATTGCCTTAGAGTTAGGATTAGAACGATTGCTTATGAAGAACCATAAAATGGTGGGCTATTTTATTAGCGATAAAGAATCTAGACTCTATCAAAGCCCGGTTTTTGGGCAAGTAATTACCTATGTTCAAAACAATCCTAAAAGAGTCACTTTAAAAGAAAAGCAAACCCGAAACGGCCTGCGTTTGCTACTTACTTTTGGCAATATCGAAAGTGTAAACGATGCTCTAAATTATTTACAACCTCTGCGGATTCAGAAATAATTCAGAAGTGATAAAAGGCGTCCTTATAATGTTCTAAATGCTGCTCGGTTTTATTCTTTATTATTGCGATGATATCAAATCGAGCCTCTAACTCGATAGCATTTTCTCTAATATAGTAGTCTGCCGCTTTTACCATTAATCCAATTTTATTGGGGCTTACAAACTCTTGCGGATTGCCAAAAAAGTTTGAGTTTCTGGTTTTTACTTCTACAATAATAAGCATGTCTTTATGCGACGCAATAATGTCTATCTCTGCTTTTTGATAATAAAAGTTATGTTCTAAAATAATATAACCTAGCTTTTTTAGATAAGCAAGTGCTATGAGTTCGCCAAGTTTCCCTAGCTCGTTATGGTAGCTCATGTTTTAATGTTACAGTGCGGGGAGTAACATTAAGGGTGGCAGTCCTGCCAATAATTAACGGACGATTATCTTTAATATGGCCCGTCGGAAAGCCAAAGCTTACAGGATAATCGCAGTCTTTAATAGCATCTAAAATTATCTCTGTAGTGTTTTTGCCAAAGGGAATATTGTTATCGTGCATTTTGGTCATTCCGCCAACAATTAATCCTGCCAAATTTGAAAGCATTCCGTTGCGTTTTATGTTTTGCATCATTCTATCAACATGGTACAGATACTCATCAAGATCTTCGATAAAAAGTATTTTTCCTTTGGTATCTACCGCTGTCGCAGAACCGCATAAGCTATATAAGATAGATAGGTTTCCACCCACAATTTGTCCCGTTGCAGATCCAGTTATATTACTAGAATTAATTTTAGTTTCATGCGAGATTTGCTCGCCAAAAAGTACTTTTTTAAAGGCCGCCATCGCAAGATCAGAACTCCCCTTCGAATACTTTAGCCCAGCTAAATCTATAGGCATCGCAGCATGAAGGCTTTCTATTTCTAGGTTGTGAAACAAACAATGTAACGCTGTAACATCGCTATATCCAATAAGCCACTTTGGATTAGCTTTAAACTTTTCCAGATTCAAGGAGTCTAAAATTCTAACAGTGCCATAACCACCTCGCGCGCACCAAATGGCTTTTATCTCTGGAGTGTCCAGCATATGCTGGAGGTCTTGTGCACGGGCAGAATCGTTACCCGCATACTGGTTAGATTTTAAATCGATTGTTTTTCCGATTACAGGAATAAGCCCCCAAGACTTTAAAAGCTGGATAGCATTGTAAATAGTGTCGGAGTCTATAGCGCGAGCGGTAGAGAGAATTCCGACGTGATCACCTGGCCTTAATGTACTTGGTGTAACCATATATAACGAATTTACATCAAAACTGTAGAACTTCACCAATTTGATTAAAATTGATTTATGAATTTATATAACCAATTAATTTTAAGTAACTTGTAACAAAAAAGTTAATCAAAATCAATTGCCTATGGAAACTACTACTGTGTGCAATACGGCACCAATTTCTCCTTACATACCCTCTGCAGACAATGCTTGGGATAGTAAAAAGGCGATTCATGCCTACAGGCGAATGACCTTTGGCGCATCACAGGACGAGATAGACACTGCCCTGGCTATGACCCCTAACGATTTTGTCGATTTAATAGTAGATACCGCAGTTGCTATGCCAGTTACAGCAGCTCCTCCATGGGGGTATTGGACATTTGACGACTTCACAGATTATGATACCGAAAATCAAGGTTATCTAGAAGCCTGGCGCTTGCAAACGGGATATGATATCCTGCAAAACGGATTGCGCGAGCGACTTACTTTTTTCTGGATGAATCACTTTGTGACTGGGTTAGAGTCTTACAATTATTCACCTTATATGTTCCAGTATTATAACTTAAATCAAACCTATGCCCTAGGTAATTTTCAAGATTTCACTAGAGCGATTGGCACCTCAGGTGCTATGCTCTTTTACTTAAATGGGTTTCAAAATACTGCCGGGACTCCCAACGAGAATTATGCACGTGAGTTGTACGAACTCTTTACCCTTGGTTTAGACAACGATTATACAGAGACCGATATTGGCTTTACGGCCCAAGCCCTTACTGGTTGGAATCATTGGGATGCAGTTGGTGGTGTAATTTACCATAACGATAGCACTTGGAATCCTGGTGTAAAAAATATTTTTGGACAGGCAGGAACTTGGAAGTACGACGATGTTATCGACATTTTATTTGCACAGCGTTCTACGCAAGTGGCCACCCATATTTGTCGTAAGCTTTACAAATTCTTTGTGAGCCACGAAGTATCAGAATTTGCCGAAACCAACATAATTTCTGCGATGGCCACCACTTTTACCGATAACAATTTTGAGCTAACCCCCGTTCTAAAACAGTTGTTTAAAAGCGAGCACTTTTTTAACGAACTCGCCGCTGGGGTAATTGTAAAAAGCCCGTATGATTTTCTTTACAATTTTATAAAAGAAGCAGAGATTACCTACGACGACCTTGTTATTAATTCCCTTATTTATTATGCGGCAACTCTAGGTCAAGAAATGTACCAACCAGTTGATGTTGCTGGGTGGCAGCGAGATCACGATTGGATAAGCACGAGTACCCTGACGGGGCGTTGGCAGATAATCGAATTGTATGCTAGCTATATTCTGGTCAATTTTCCAGAAGACTTGCGCAACTTGGCTATTAACCTTAGTGGCGATAGCAACGATCCAGAATTTATCACTACGGTAATAGCCGATCGCCTTATGGGTAAAGAGTTTCATACACTGTCTGATTACGACATAGCCATCGACATTTTTAAAGGAGATATTCCGCAGGGATATTATGACGATGGCTCCTGGAATCTTTATTGGGATGAGGCTCCTGCACAAGTTGCAGGACTTCTAATTCACTTGGCTAAGGCCCCTGAGTTTCAACTAAAATAATTTGCTATGTGTGATCATCATTTACCTAAATCAAAATATACTAAACTCCATCAGGAGTCTCACGATAACGAACACAACCAATGGAGTAGGCGTTCATTTATACAAGCCTTAGGCTTGATGGGTGGCGGAACCATGATGTTTGGAAATACCAATTTGTCTGTTTCAAAACCTTCGCCATTGGCGTTGGCCTTAAACGAATCTGAAAACGATAATATTCTGGTAATTATACGTCTTAAAGGCGGAAACGATGGGCTTAACACCATAGTTCCAATTTACGATTACGATACCTATGCTGGGTTACGGCCTAATATTAAACTCACCGAAGGCTCTTTATACAATCTAGATGCAGATTTTGGTTTGCCTAGTTTTATGAGCCCTTTGCAATCTGTTTGGGGTGATGGGGCCATGAAGGTGATTCATGGTGTGGGATATCCCGATCAGAATTTTTCGCATTTTGAATCTTCCGATATTTGGGCTAACACCAATAATGTAGATCCTGACGGAAGTGGTTGGTGGGGACGTTACTTCGAAGAACTCTACCCAGATTATCTGGTAAATCCGCCAGAGATTCCGCCAGCAATTCAAATAGGAAGTGTGGGTAATTTAATTTTTGACGGCTATAATAGCAACTATGCTTTTACTGTGGCCAATCCTGATCAATTGAGCTCTATTGCGTCTACAGGCATAGTGCATAATGTAACCGATCTTCCTCCCTGTTTTTATGGCGAACAGTTACAGTTTTTAAGAGCTACCACGAATACCACATTTAACTATGCTGGGGTGATTAATGAGGCCTATGAGTCGTCGTCTAACGAGGCGCCATACGACACCCGTGAGCTATCACAACAGCTTGCCATTATTGCCAGAATGATTAAAGGCGGATTGGGTACTAAGGTATATTTGGTGACCCTTGGAGGATTCGATACCCATGCGAGCCAATTAACTGTTCACAACCAAATTATGAACGATTTGGCAACAGCGGTGAAAAACTTTTATGATGATTTGGCAGTTGCCGGTTGGGACGATAAAGTATTGTCTATGACTATTTCTGAATTTGGGCGTCGCCCTTATGAGAATGGCAGCTTGGGGACCGACCATGGCGCAGCCTCTGCGATGATGGTATTTGGCAGTGGGCTAGATGGCAGTGGTTTTGTGGGTGAACATCCGAGCCTTACAACGACAGATCCTTTCGGAAATTTGATTTACACTCAGGACTTCAGAAATATCTATGCGACCATTATGATAGAATGGTTGTGTATAGACCCTGTGGTGGTTAATTCGGCGATGCTTAACGAAGATTATGAACCCGTAGACCTAGGTTTTGTATGTAGTTCTCTTGGCGTAAGTGACTTTAGTGACCGAACCTTGTTTGCACATACCGCAGTTTACAGAGATGATCGCACCTATATTTCTTTTAATATGCCACTGTCTGCGCATGTTACAATAAAACTCTACAACATTATTGGACAAGAAGTAGCCCAACTCAAAAACGATATGTTGTTTATTGGGCAACAAGAAATTGATGTTAAAACGGCAGCCAATACACGCCTTCATACTGGGCAATATATTTATAGAATTTCCTTGGCTGGAGAGTACTATAGCAAATCGATTATCATACGATAAACAATTAGGTGATGTAACGAAGGCCTCCCAATGGGAGGCTTTTAGCATTATTGGAGTTTTTAGTGGTGTAAAAATGTCTATTTTTGTGCTTTAATAATCGCCCATGACCACTACACCCAAACGCTATACAATTACAGCTGCACTACCCTACACCAATGGACCAATCCACATAGGGCATTTGGCAGGCGTTTATATTCCGTCCGATATTTATGCGCGTTATCAGCGTTTACAAGGTCGCGACGTAGCTTTTGTTTGTGGCAGCGACGAGCATGGGGTGCCCATTACTATCAAAGCAAAAAAAGAGGGAATTACACCTCAACAGGTAGTAGATCGTTATCATACCATTATCAAAAAATCCTTCGAAGACTTCGGAATTTCGTTCGATATATATTCTAGAACTTCGGCCAAAATACATCACGAAACCGCATCAGAATTTTTTAAAAAACTATACGATTCTGGTAAGTTTATCGAGCAAGTTACCGAGCAATTATACGACAGTGAAGCCAATCAATTTCTGGCCGATCGTTTTGTACTCGGAACCTGTCCAAAATGTGGTTTTGAAGAGAGTTATGGCGACCAATGTGAGAACTGTGGCACCAGTCACAATGCGACTGATTTAATTAATCCCAAATCGGCAATTTCGGGGGCTGTTCCAACGGTAAAAGAAACCAAGCATTGGTTTTTGCCATTAGACAAATATCAACCTTGGTTAAAAGAATGGATATTAGAATCTCATAAAAACGATTGGAAGCCCAATGTATATGGGCAATGCAAATCGTGGATTACAGACGGTTTAAAACCCCGAGCCGTAACTCGCGACTTAGATTGGGGAATTCCTGTTCCTGTGCCTGGAGGCGAAGGTAAAGTACTCTATGTGTGGTTTGATGCGCCTATTGGCTATATTTCGGCCACAAAAGAGTGGGCAGCAGAACAAGGAAAAGATTGGGAACCTTATTGGAAAGACAAAGACACCAAGCTCTTGCATTTTATTGGGAAAGACAATATAGTGTTTCACTGTATTATTTTCCCGAGTATGCTTAAGGCAGAAGGCAGTTATATTGTGCCGGACAATGTTCCTGCCAACGAATTTTTAAACCTAGAAGGCAACAAATTATCTACTTCTAAAAATTGGGCGGTTTGGCTTCACGAGTATTTAGAAGAGTTTCCAGACATGCAGGATGTATTGCGTTATACATTAACGGCAAATGCCCCAGAAAGTAAGGACAACGATTTTACTTGGAAAGACTTTCAAACCCGTAACAATAGCGAGCTAGTTGCAATTTTTGGCAATTTTATTAATCGTGTTACTGTGCTCACCCATAAATACTATGACGGAGTGGTTCCGGCAAGCGAGGTCGACTTTAAAGAGCTCACTCAAATGCAAGAGTTCCCAACCCAAATAGGCGAAGCAATAGAGCGTTATAAATTTAGAGATGGGCTTTCTAGTTTGATAAATTTGGCGCGCTTGGGCAATGTCTTTTTACAAGAACAAGAACCCTGGAAAAAAATTAAAGAAGACCCAAAGGCCGTCGAAAGTATAATAAATGCCGCGCTTCAAATTGCTGCTACACTGGCTGTCTTATCTGAGCCCTTCTTGCCTTTTACATCTGATAAATTAAAAAACATGTTAGGCTTAGATGCCAATATAGACTGGAATCAAATTGTAAACAGAGAAACCTTATTACCAGCGGGACATAAAATAAACGAATCACAACTGTTATTTTCTAAGATAGAAGATAAGACCATTGCCCTTCAGTTAGAAAAACTAGAAGCGACTAAAACACAAAATGCCGCTCAAAATAAAGAAGTTATGCCACAAAAAGACACCATAAGTTTTGAAGATTTCACCGCCATGGATTTGCGGGTTGGGACCATCCTGGAAGCAGAAAAAATGCCTAAAACCAAAAAATTAATGGTGCTTAAAATAGATACTGGCATCGATGTCCGCACTATTGTTTCTGGGATAGCAGAGAGTTTTGAAGCCGCAGATATTGTAGGCAAACAAGTAACGGTTTTGGTTAATTTGGCACCAAGAGCGCTACGTGGTGTGGAGAGCGAAGGGATGATTTTAATGACAGAAAACGACCAAGGAAACTTAGTTTTTGTAAATCCTGATGTCACCGATATTGGTAACGGAAATACCATCAATTAAAGGAGTCCATACTGACCTTTGTTTGTATTATTGTTTTTTAATGCGAATAAATAGTGAACATAGCACGAGAAATCAAATAGCATTTTGAGAATCGCCTTTCACCCAATTTACCAATACAAGTTAGTATAGGTGGAGGTTATTCTCCTGACATAAAAATTCTTTTAGAAGCCCACGCCAACACTTTTAGATTGGCTCGAGAAATCTTCGATTAATCGCTGCTGTTTAATTGTCAAAAACCTCTTTGGTGTCTATTACTGTTGTGCTTATTAATGTACGGTGCACAGGACATTTAGAAGCTATCTGAATCAAGCGCTTGCGTTGTTTCTCGTCTAAATCGCCCACAATTTTAATGCTTTTCTGCAAGTGGTCTATCT
>QIIH01000503.1 GCA_003229235.1 Flavobacteriales bacterium
CGTTCCCAAGCCATTAAACCACCACGTAAATTGTGAATTAAAGTGAAGCCTTCACTTTCAAGTTTTTTACATGCTTTTTGCGAAGTCTGACCAGTGCGGCAATAGGTGATAAGCGGTTTGTCTTTATATTTCGCTAATTTTTTAGTGTCTTGCTCAAGTTTTTCGAGAGGGACGTGAACGGCATTAACGATATGCCCAGCCGCAAATTCTTTTTCACTTCTAACATCTACTACAACGGCATTCTCGTGATTAATTAAGGATATCGCTTCGGCAGGTTTTACTTCACTAAAGCGTCGACCGCGAATTTGTATTTCGGTATAAATGAGTAGTATAGCGAGCGCAACAAACGTCCCACTTAAAAAAATATGATCTTGTAAAAAGGCTGAAAAACTTAATTCTGGCATTATTCTTTTACTCGGCTATTAATGTTTTTAGGAGTAACACTAGCCCTGGAGATTATACCTGAAAAATCAGATATCTCACCCAGTTCTATTTTTTACTCTTGGATTTAAGTTGTATGTCTATTTTAAGACATGTGCGTTTACAGGCTCCATTTTAAGTGAACAATTGGATGTTTTTCTAGAAACAATCTTTTGCCTGTAAAATAAGCACGGGAGGATTATACGCTTAGTGTCAAGGGATTACAGCATAATATTGTTACATTTAAGTATTAGCGGGGTGGAGTTTCAATGATTATCTCCAAAAAGTGGGCTAAGTGCATATTCCGTTACACTTAATGTAACTATCAGATATTATTCAATATTATTACTAATGCCGCCTTAAATGTGAAATTGGAGCGACCTGAATCAAGGTAGAGAGGCAAATTAAAAGTCAATTGATTATGGTGAAATATTAGTCAGCGGGCTAGCTCAATCTTTGGACTAGAGCGCTTCAACTTTTGCATAATAAATGATAGTAAAATTAGTTTTGACTTAAAAACTGAAAGTAATGAGTATAATTTAAAATTGGGTGAAACAATATTAAGCTCACCTCATTCTGTTTATTTCTTGGTTACTAATACTATGGAATCACGGCCTGGAAACTTGTACAAATTGTTAAATATTACTTGCAAGCTTTATATTTATTAGCCTCGTAAATTTGTAAATAGCTAGCATTTTCATGCCCTTATTAGGACACTGCAGTGTACAGTCTGTGTTTATCACTATATACTCATACGGCCTGAATACTTTAGAAAAACCTTGAAAGACCAATTATTTTTAGGAGTAACTGAATAGCATGGATATCTTGCTAGCGACGATCGTCCACAATATGAATTACGCTGAATAAGCCTAATCATGTTAGAGAGTAATGAATCATTTAGTAATTTATTTGGAATTAGAGATCACCTTACGATCTTATTTCGCTACAAACGATTAATTCTAATTATCCTTTTTTTCTCGCTTTTAATTACCGGGCCTGGGTCATTTACTTTGTCTGAAGTTTTTCAGGCTAAGTCTAGAATATTAATCCAGCAAAACCGAGAAACATTAAAAATTGGCGCTTCGCAAAATCCTACAAATACTTACGCGAGCCAACAGAATATAATTAAAACTCAAATTGAAATATTTAATAGCCCAGTGCTTATCGACCGTCTTGTAAAGCAGCTTGACGCAAAGAAAATTCTATCCAAAATGAAATGGCGTTGGGATTGGCTTAGAGCTTTACCTTCAACTTCTGTGGATTTTGTTAAATCAATTTTTGTTGATATTGATAAATCATCTCCCGAATGGGCTGCTGCGCAGTCTATTGTGAATAATCTAAATGTTTCGCCTATACTCAAGACAAGCATTTTTGAAGTTACCTTTAACTCACCTGATCCTAAATTCTCAGCCTTAGTACTAAATACATTAGTAGAATTTTATTTAGATCACTATTCATCACTTCTTCATGGAAAAAGTGCAAATGTCTTTTTTGGTCAAGAAGTTGAAAGACTCAAAAAACAAGTTGATGTTGCTCAGTTCAACTTGATAGTTTTTAAAAAGAAGCATGGTATTGTTAATTTGCAAATGCAGAAACAGATTTTATTACAAAATATTAATAATGCGCGTTCTAATATTAATAGTACTATTGTGAAGAGAGCGCGGGCTAAAAGGCGAATTAAATATCTAAAAAAGCAACTTTCGGGCGGCGCGGTTTATACACTAGGAACGTTGCGGTATGCAGAAATTCAAAAAGATCTTTCCAAAGAAAAAAGAAATTACGAAGCATTGCTGTCCAATAAAAATTATAGAAATGAAATTCAAGCAGGCAGAGAAAAATTATTTAAGCTTAGCTCTCTGGAAGAAAAATTTAGTAACTTAGAGCGATCGGGTAAGTTAAAAAAAGAAACTTTGAAATTGTATCTTAAGAAAAAAGAAGAATCGCTAATAAATGTTACGCTGGATCACAAGAAGATTACAAATGTCACTCAAATTGAGTTGGCCAAGGTGCCGGTAGAGCCTATCAGCCCAAAGAAAAAGAAAAATATGCTGTTTGGTATGGTCGGTGGATTATTGGGTGGGATTTCGCTTGCTTACTTACTTAATTTCTTTCGTAGAACATTTTCGACATGCAATGAGGTCGAAGGTTTTTTAGGGAGGCCAGTTTTCGCATCATTTCCGCTGGCTGATAGTAGTACGGGTTTTGCTGGTGGTGTTCTCGAAATAAGTGTACTAAGAGAAAGAATCAACAAATTGAGAGAAGGTAAGAATTGCAATAGTTTACTGTTTGCGAGCACAATTGGAGGGGAAGGAAAAACGTATGTTGCAAGTCATTTAGCGACCAAGCTAGCGGAAAGTGGCACTAAAACTTTGCTATTTTCTGATCACAGCCATTTATTGGGCAAAAAAAATTCATTAGGTAATGGTAAACTTAGGGTTAGGAGTATTCCCAATAAAAGAGTTCTCGTTAGATATATTGAAAAATACAGTAGCAAAAATTTTTATATAATAGTGGACGGACCGGCAATTAATGATGATGCGGATTTAATATACCTTGCGCCACGTGTTGCAGCCGTTTTAGTGATCATTGAGGCAGACTGCATTACGCAAATGGCCGTTTCAAAATCGCTGAAGGCTTTTGAAGATGCTGGCGGTAGAGTTATTGGTTTTATATTAAATAAATGTGAAAATGTTCTACCAGACTGGGTTGATGAAAAATTTTTCTCTTTAAAATCAAAAAATAGTAAACAGGTGAGTGTATGAATAATATTACGGGTGGGTTAACAGCATCTGATAGTGATAATTACGTAAGTGAATTAGGCCATTACAAGCCATATGACTTTTGGCTTTCCGTTTGTGGTATCTATCAATTGTATCAATATACGCTAGATCTACTTGGCGATATTAAAGGCAAGAAAATTCTTGACTGTGGCTGTGGGCGGGGCCATATATCGGTTATGCTCGCTAAGCGTGGAGCAATTGTTAAGAGTTTCGACATGTCAGATAAAGATCTCGAGACCGCCAGACTACTAGCTAAAGAAAATAATGTTGAAATTGAGTTCAGCAAACTACCTTTCGAAAAGCTTTCCTACGAGGATGAATCATTTGACCTTGCAATAGGGACTTTTATTATTCATCACATCAACGTGCCATTAGCGACAACGGAATTACAGCGTGTATTAAAACCAGGTGCTCGAGCAGTTTTTATCGAAAATTCCAATAGAAATCCTCTTCTAATGTTAAGCAGAAAATTTTTAGTGGGCTCATTTGGTATCCCGAAGTATGGTGACGATGATGAGGAGCATCCGCTAACACGGGCGGACATTTCAGCCATGAAAAAATATTTCCCAGGCTCGTTAAAGGTATTTTTCCCGAGTTTGGTGTTTTATAGGCTTATAGATTTTTATATATTTGAAAAAAAATACAAAATTATTACTGGCTTATTAGTAGGTCTTGATAAAATATTTGGCTTATTTCCACCCTTTAGACGAATGAGTTATTTTCAAATTTTACAATGTGATAAAGAGAAGCTCGGGAAATAGCACTATTCTAAATTAGCAGTAGCGAGCGATGCGTATCTTATCTATAATTAATGCCGCAAGAGAAAGTAAAAGTACTTTTATTTTTGGTGCTAGCTTGGGCTCTGTACTAGGCATTTCTCTTCTTCTCGCATCATTTAAAACAATTATTTTAATTTTCGGTTTGATTTTTGTTTTTTTACTATTTCTTTATCCACAATGGTCTTACCTTTCGATAGTGGCAGTAATTCCCTTTAGCCTAGAAATAGGGGGGGGGCTTACTGTTAGCACTATGGTGATACCGCTAGCAATTACTGCGATCACTGCCAACGCTCTAGTTGGCCGGGAACGGTGGCCATTCTGCGTGCGCCCCCTTGAAGCCAGGGTCGCATGGCTCTATTTTTTGACAGGCTTTGTTTCAGTTCTTTTTGCGGTTTATTCATCCGCCGCTATGCGAGATTTATCAGAATCCGTACTTCACGCAGCTCTGTTTTTTACGACTTTATCCTTCGTCAACAAAATAGATACTTTAAATAAAGTGATTTGGATTGTTATTCTAATTGGTCTATTAGAGGGGATATTGAGTATAATGCAGGTTCATTTTGGAGTAGTTTTCAGTGACTCTTGGCGGGAGTCGCAGGGTCAGCAGCAATTTGTAGCTGTTTCGGAGCTGCGCGCAGAAGCGACCACTGCGCATCCACTTTTACTTGCGATCTATTTCCAGCTTGCCATACCTTTTGTGATTGCGAAAATATTCTGGATTAAAAATAATCTGACGAAGCTACTGCTTTTTTTTATTGCACTTCTAATGCTTTATGGATGGTACAAAACCTATGCAAGAAGTTCAGCTATTAGTTTTATAGTTATGTTTTTAGTTGCCATGGCAATGAGTTCTCGGTTTGGTACCAAACTAGCTGTGGTAACATCTGGTTTTCTATTATTCTTAACATACCTGTTTATTGCATACCCTGATCAGGTTACGCAAATCGTTTCGGATCAATGGGCAACCGGAATAAGTAATAGCGTTGCAGACTCTATGAATTTTCGAATTGAATCTTGGGTTGGTGGTTGGTATCTTTTCCTAGATAATATATTACACGGAGTTGGGTATGGGCAGGCGGCACATCACTATATGCCATACTTACCTGGCTGGACAATTACACAGCATCATCCTCTCGCGATACATAATGCCTTTATTGAAATTGCGAGTGAGCGAGGAATAATTGCAATTTGTTCTTTTCTGCTATTAATATTTTGGGCCATGCGACACTTGTTGCGACTTATGTACGATCCGATATTAGGGAAGTATTCGAGAGTATTAATCATTATTCTTGTTGGGCAAATCGTTGTCTCACTAGTGACACCATTGGTGCGAGAAATATGGTTAACGTTGGGACTGGCTTTTGCGTTGCAGAAAATACATAAGAGTCTAAAGGCTAAAACTTTGCCTGAATCCGAATCATTTATGAAATAAGCGGGCTAGCACATCAGTTGTACGATTTAAAGACAGTTCCGATAGCTTGCCTGACTTATTAAAAAATTGGTTAATACCCAGGCCATTAAATCGTTTTTTGAGCTTAGTGGTTGTTATTATTTTATGTCGAGTTAAAAAAGTTAAAGGGGCAGCTGTCTGTGGCATATTAATATGCTTGTTTAGATGCAAATAAAATACCAACAGTTTTAAGCATTATTTTAAGATCTAGCCAAATCGACCAATTATTAATATACTCAAGATCGTAATCTATCCTGCCTTTCATTTTATCGAAAGTGTCGGTTTCCCCTCTGAAACCCATAATTTGTGCTAAGCCAGTCATGCCAGGTCGTACTTTGTTTCGCATTGCGTAGCGATGGATGGTTGTTCGATACTGTTCATCGAGTTTAGTTGGGTGTGGCCGAGGCCCAACTAAAGACATACGTCCTTGAATTACATTAATGATTTGTGGCAACTCATCTAATGAGGTTTTACGAAGAAATCTACCAATCGGTGTTACGCGAGCATCATTTTGAGCGGTTTGAACAAAATCGTTACCATTTTCAGAAACACTCATTGTGCGAAATTT
Source organism: Flavobacteriales bacterium (assembly GCA_003229235.1). Taxonomy (GTDB): domain Bacteria; phylum Bacteroidota; class Bacteroidia; order Flavobacteriales; family Flavobacteriaceae; genus Gilvibacter. Next base: position 5,998 of record QIIH01000503.1, read on the forward strand.
ATAAATTTCAAATTTATTGCCACCAAGTCCATATCGCATTTGCTTAAAAAAGATTGACTGCTTAGTCGTAATTTTGATGGCTATGGCGATAAGTAACATTGGTATTGCCAGAACAATCAAAGCAAAACATGCAAACGTAATATCGAACATTCTTTTTAGCCAAAAATTTAGTCCGTCATGGGGAGTATCAACTATTCGAAGTACAGGCAAATCACCGAGTGAATGCCATTGCGCATGTAAAGTTTCAAATGTAGTAGAATCAGGAACATAATAAATTGATACTGTCGAATCAGAAAACCTGCTTATTATCTCTTTAATTCGAGACTCACTTCGCATAGGCAATGAAATATAAATTGTATCTATTTCACCCTGTTTAGCCATTTGTACTAACTTTTCAATTGTACCTATGAATTTTAATTTTGAATCTTTCTTAATTGAAGTGCGCTCACCATCATGTTTACGGTCTTCAAATGCTCCAATCAGTTTTAAGCCAGTCCAGTGATTTTTTTGTATTCGGTTAGCAATTACATGGCCCAGATCTGTTGCACCGATTATCGCCAGTCTCTGAAATTTGTTCTCATTTTTGTACCACAAGCGGATTGAATTTCTGGATATAATCCTTACCAGCGAACATGTTAACGGATTAATAAGCCATAATGCTAGTAGCAGTGAGCGAGGAATGGCAGAATATGCATCTAGTATAAGATAGACAATAATCATAGGCACAGAAAACCAGCTACGCCATATTCTGATCTGCTCAACTTGAATAGATGCGATTCTCCAGGATTGGTATAGCTTGTTTATGCTACTTCCAATAATAAAACCAACCATGATCAATAGTGCAAAACCAAGATTAAAAATATTGAGAGTTGGCGATAGATAATTTTCTATTGCTACGTAGCTTAATAAAATTATAAGTAGATCGGAAATCTGCATGCATATAATTGTAACCGACAGATAGGGCTTAATTTTAGTAATGATATATCTCCATGTATCATTTGAACATATAAATAAATTTTAGTTTCACAGTTAATAAAGAAACTAAAATTCGACCGGCAGAAAAATTATCTTGATTATCGTAAAAACTATGATTATCAATAAGCCAGCCTATATTAAAAGCAAATCTGTCCGTAGAAATTCTTAAATGTAATAGGTGCTTCTTAGAGGGCATAAACTATTTAGACGCGACATAGTACAGCGAGTGGCATATTGCTACTTCCCTAATTGAACCCCGTGTATATTATGCATAAATTAAGGCTTAACAGCAAATAAATATTTTTGGTCATATTGCATAATTTTTTAGGTGTTTTTTGGCGACTAGATGGCATTAAATTTTTCATGGCGTAAGAAATTAAGTGGCAGTGCAGCAAATTTAATTTTCTATTTTGCCAGGTCAACAAGTAAAAACGTATTAAATCTAAATCTAAATCTAAATCTAATTCTAATTAAGACTGAATCTAATCTTGCATTTAGGCAAGTCGTCTTCAAACTATAGCCACCGCTATACTTTTTCAGGCGATCTACCAAATTGCTGCGCCAGATATTGTCTCAACTGCACGGATACAGGAGGTAGAGCTTGCTGTAGCAGTTGTCTGCCCCGAATCATTTGTGAGATACTCAAGATATCAAGTACATAAATTAAACTATTTGTTAGAAAAGCATCTAACTCAATTAGCTTAGGTGTCTAACTAACAGCGTTTTCTTTGAGTACGACCAGATTATGGTGTTAGGTACCAAAAAAATGAAATAGGGCAAACTGTAAAACATGACTAACTTTCACTTATAAAATTAGGGTTAAAATTAGCGCATTAGAATTTCAAAAATTTAATCCCAAAGTCGTGCCAATTTTTTGAAATCTATTGATCCAGGTGTGATCGGCCACTGAACGTTGCCGTGCTTTTTGCCTAATGGAATGACGAGCTTTGTCTTGCTTGGGGTGAAGATAAAATTTAATTTTGTCTAACATTTCCTCTTTATCGTCGTAAAAAAGCATTTCTTTATCTTCTTCAAAATATTCCAATAACTCTGGAAAACGGTTTACAAGATGCACGCCACCACACATCGGCACCTCAAATTCTCTGAGACGGATAAAGAGCAGAGGTGATTTCAAAACGTAAGTGCTAGATAGTTCGATGGAACCAAGACTTAATGCCATGGTATTGAAGCATTTTCCCATGTCTTCGAATTTTGGGCTGGGAATATATTCTATTATATCATTTGGTATTTTTTTTTCAGGCGGTGTAGAGATGGTTTCCAGAACTGAACGCTTTAATGAGCCTAGCAGACAGGTTCGTCCTGTTTTGAAAAAGATGCTTTTGACAATTCTCTCCCATGAGCCGCCTACACCAGAAAGCGCCCTTACGAGTGGATGATTAATTTTGGTAGACGAATACAGTTCCGCAGGAGAGCGGCCATAAATTTTGACTGGCAAGCCTGCAAGTGCAATTTCTGCGGTGTGCTGTGCTCGTGCACCGTAAGGTGCCCCGATGAAACCTATAAATGGTTTCTCTTTTGCGCTGACTGGCTTAAAAACATTTGGATTAGAGCCCCAAGGCATAACAATTGTTTTCGCTCCGTATTTAGTTAAAAGTTGCTTATTCTCTCTAACCGTGGTCCAGTTGATATCAAATCGAGAGCAAACGGATTTCACCCGATATGGATGTGATAAATCATCGCACGATAAATTAATGGTGCATATTCCTAAGCAGCTAATGTCGTCTATAGCTGATGGCAAGATGGTAGAATCAAGAGCTGTTGCAAAAAATACATCAATTTCTTTTTCGGCATGTAAAGTTTTTATTTGATCAAGTAGTATCTGTGAATATTCAGCGGGCTTACCTAAACGTCCTAGTACAGCCGCTGGGTTTAGCGAAATGACTTCATGTCCGGCTGCGCGTAGTTCAGCGATCATATGAAATTGATGCCATTCATAGATAAAACCACCTTCGTGAGCAACATAGTGAATTATTTTCATACTAGCTATTCCTTTAAGGATCTTGTGAATATTTATTCAGTATTTCTTGGTCAGCACTATTAATCGCAATAGATTGTACGAAGAGGGCTTTCAGTTAAATTTATTTCTAGATGATAAGTGTACTGCGTTAGCGTACTATAACTAATCATAGCGTATTTTATGATTGTGCTTATATGGATATAGAAAGGATGAAAAATGCAAGCGCAAGTATGTAAGTTGGTATTTTCATAGGTTACACTATTGTTCCGGCGGAATTTTAGATTTATCATAGATCAATATGTTTAATTAATAAGAATGGGATATTTGTAATGGGAAATCCACTAAATGCATTTTTACCTAATATATTTCACTATAAAGTGACACAGCCGTATGTGTGGCGACATGCTTTTAAATATAGAATATGGGAAGCGTCTCTAAATAAAAATGAAGAGATTGGTCACTATTATGAGTTTGGTGTGTTCAAAATGCGAACGGCTGTTAATTTTCATAGAGTGAGGCGCCTCAAATCATTTTGGACAAAACAGTTAAAAGATATACGCATGTATTGTTTTGATAGTTTTGAAGGATTACCTGCGCCCAGTAAGGGTGATTTTAGCAGAGATTCTATTTGGGTAAAAGGAGCCTACACTGCATCGCTTGAATCGGCACAACTTGTTGCTAAAAAATACAAAATCAAAAATATTGAATTTATCAAGGGCTATTTTTCGGACTCTTTAACGACAGAATTAAAAGATCGTCTCAATAAATATCGTCCAGGATTTATTCATATTGATTGTGATTTATATAGTTCAACAGCTGATGTACTGAAATGGTTGGATGGCTTCGCGTTACCTGGGGCGATTGTATATTTTGATGATATTTGGGATTATTATGCTCATCCAGAAGCAGGAGAAATGCGAGCAATCAATGAATATAATTCCACAAACTCAAATCGCGGTATGTTAATTGAGCATCCTTTGAGTTTAGGGTCTAAAACGGTTTTTGCCTATGTACCGAGAGACCCGGAAGAAATAGCCGCACAACGAAAAAACATAGAGGATATTGTTCCCGGGAAATTAGTGAATTCGAACTGACGTTGTTGATCAGGAAACTGTAGCGGCAAAGATAAAATTAGCAAGCTAAGCGCTACTTTTAGTGTAAAGACTATTTTTCTATATGATATTTTACCCAGTCGTAAGTTTGCTTAAGCCCCTCTTTAATTGTTGTGCGTGGCTCCCAACCAAGAATACTTTTAGCTTTCGTATAGTTTGCAAGTTTGCACGGCGGCCTCGATCACCCTCCCGCTTTGAGGAATCAAATTCTATTTTTATATCTTTACCAGATATTTCAACGATAGTTTCTGAAATTTCTTTAATTGATGTGCAGACGTCGCTGCCAATTTGAATTAGACCTTGGCCTAGGCCTTTGTCTAAGGTTCTAAGCAGTGCATCCACAATATCATTTGTATGGACAAAGGACCTTCCTTGTTGGCCGCTACCCCAGACATCGAAAGGTATACTAGGATACAATATCGCTTTGCGGATTAATGAAGGTATTACTTGGCCACTATCCTCAGAATAATCACAAGGAGGGCCATACACATTGTGCAAATTTAAAACTGAAACGGGTATAGGAGTTTCTTCCTCCATTAAAAATGCTTCATATTCACCCATAAGCTTACTCCAGCCATAAGCGGACTCTGGCGAAGCAGGATACATATCTTCCTCAATCAGTGGTTTCGCATCAATTCCGGACTGTAAATGTGCCGGAAAACTGCATGCTGTACCTACATAAATAAAACCTTTTACACCAGATTTCCTAACAGACGCGATGGTGTTTGAGTTTATTAATAAATTTTGCCTGAAGACACTACCTTGATTGGCAAAAACGTATTTTATGCCAGCAACTATATCTGCTAGATGATAAATATAGTCCGCGTTAAGCAGTAAAGGTTCTAACACATCAGGAGTGGTTAGATCTAATTCGTGGAAATCCTTATTGAAATCGATAACTGGAATACCTTCATCATTCAATAAATATTCTTTTTTTCCACGCCAAAGGTTATCAACAACTTTTACGCTATGGCCATCAGAAACTAATCGCTTTACAAGCGCTGAGCCTATCATTCCTGCGCCACCGGTGACCAATATGCGTTGTTTCTGTAACATGCTTTCTCCCGTCAATTCAAATATTTGTGTAGTGAGCGTATACGATTAGAATGCTCACCTTCTAAGTGTTAAATATATCGTTTACGCTTGGCAAAATCTCAAGGCCAGTGTACTCTAGGCAGTACAGCCGTGTCGACTAGCGAGTTGATATGAAATACAAATATTATTTTACACTTGTTGCAAGCCTGAGCAAAAGTAGTTTTCGGTCAGCTCAATTTGGAGTATATCGAAAGGTAGCAAGTACAATAGCTTAATTAGGGCATCTCTAAAAATTGTTCTTTTGCTCTCGGGCGGCGTTGTCGGGCTTTTTAAATGCGGGGTCGCGTAGCGATAAACTGCGCTGCTATAAAGTCCTCCGCCTTGCCTGAGAACAAAATTACTAATTTTTAGAGGTACACATTACTTGGGTTTACAAGTTGGCATTTTTCGTCCATCAGTAAATACGACACAGGATAAAAATTTTCGATTTATATTTTTCATAACCTTTTGGAATGCAGACGCTTGTTTTGTATCAGGGCGTATCAGTGCATCATAGGGGAAGTAGCTTTCCCAATACGGGTGAAAGGACCACATAAAAAAGCCCTGTATCCTTGGGTGCTTAGATAATATCTCGCTAAAAACAGCTGAAATTCGAGAAGCAGCGCGCTTAGAATTTTTCCTTTTGCCATCAGGGAAGCCTAACTCAAGAAAAAAAATAGGTTTCGATTTTGCGACTTTATCAATTTTCGCCATAGTGTGGTCCAAGGCATGCAGGTAAACTTTAGTATCCACTCGATAGTCTTTGGAAAATTCTTTCCAATCTTTCGCATAAAAGTCTAGTGTATATAAATTGATACTTACCCAGTCGACATATTCGTCACCAGGGTAGAAATTTTTAAACTCATAACTACTTTCAAGTAGTTTCTTGGCATGTGTCTTATCGATGTCAGAAGGCAGCTCACTAAGCTCTGTATTAACCTTGCCGCTTCCGTTCACAACCCAGCCCATTGTGTCAAAGGTAAGAAATTTAATGCCCTCACGACGGACAAAAAAATCATAGTAATATCTCTGTGCCGCTTTAAGTCTTTCTACACCATCACTGACATTTGGGTCGCCAAGGTCTGGATAAAGTATAGAACTTCGTGGATATTTGGATGGATCAAATTCAGCAAACCCTTTTTTATTTTTTAGAGCCCAGAGTAGAGACTTATCGCCATTTTTCCCAAAGCCGCCAAAATACTTGGCTCCTATGCCATTGGGTTCTCGTGCAGTATTAAATATCATCGGTTTATTGAATTGCTTAAATTGTTTCGCTAAACGTTTTAGATAAATGTCGTATTTGCCTAATAGCAATTGGTCTACAGTAAAGCCTTTTAATCTAACTTCATTTGGGTCAGGAATAGCTTCATAGGCTTCAGCGATAACGATGCGACCTTGTTGCCATTCCTGTTCGGCTGCTTGGTTATCAAATATTGGGTGGCCTGCTTGGCTAAACTCGACAACTACCTTTTTTGAGCCCCAAGCTATCTTTCTTTTTATCGCTTTTTCAAAGGTCTCGATGTCGCCTTTCATCCATTGATATTGACCTATGTAAATGCCTCCACGAGAAGGGGGTGCAATTTTAACGTTAGAATAATCGCTGGAAACCGCATCATTGGCATATATCGCGGAAAATAAAAAAAATCCTGCAAATAAGGCTAGGTAGATTATTTTTAGTTTAAGCGTAATATTCTTATGTTTGGTATAGAAAAAACTCATGTATAACGCTCCAACAATTGATTAAGGCACTAAAATCGTATCACCAGATTTTAAGACTACATTTTGGCGAGTATTTTTTCCGGAAATAAAAGTTTTATAATTAAAAAAAACTCTTCTATTTTTAAACCTTGGGTTTACAATTTTAATCTTATGTTTAGCGGCGTAAGGAGTAAAGCCACCTGACATCGCCAAGGCCTGGATTATGGTGACAGGGCCCTTTAATTGGAAAACACCAGGTTTGAGAATTTCACCCATTACATAAATTCTAAAGCTATAGGCAGCGAGCAACACAACTGTAATTTGCGGATTTTTGATGGTTTTACTTAATTCCTTAGTAAAATAATGTTGTAATTCGATCAATCTCAAACCAGCCGCTTTAATTTCTCCAATGATGGGGTAACTGATTTTGCCGTCAGGGGTAATGGTCAATTGTTTAGTAAGTGTTGAGCTTTTTAAAACGATAACATTAATGACATCGCCCTCTCCTAGACGGTATTCTTCCATTACATGAGCACGATCGCTAGCCGATGACATTGCTGGTAGCATTAACAAAGAAAACATTATAATTAAAAATTTTGTGAGCAGTTTACTGTAGCTTGTATAATTCATTTTAACTTTCCTTACCTGTAAAACGGTTATCATTTATTATGCTTTGGCATTCTAATGATAAACTACTAAATACCATATTTTAATCTGGATGAGAAGATTATTTATGTAAAAATTTTGCTTTAATGTGTTCACCTAATCTAATGGACATGGCGATCACTGTTAAAGTAGGGTTTGCTTGGCTACTTGTAGGAAAGACTGAGGCGCTGCTTATGTATAAATTAGACAATCCATGAATTTTGCAGTTGCTATCTACTACGCCGCACTCTGGGTCACTCGACATTCGAGTGGTGCCGATGTGATGGCCTAAAACTGCCATGTGTTTTCGGATATCACCTTTGGGGTCATCCGACTCAAATTCTAATGCGCCTAAACCTTGGGTTCGTAACTCTTGGTCTACCAAACAATGCGTTCTATAAATGCTGTCGACATCTACGTCACTTACGCTAAAATTGACTGATAATTTTGCCATTCCAGTTTCATCTAGGTCTTTGGATAAACTGACTCGATTTTCACGAGAGGGTATTTGTTCAGCTTGGTAGTATAGATTATAAACGTTGTTTTTAGACTTAAAAATAAGAGAAGGTATTCTTCGGCCCTGAACGAATCTGCTACGGCTCCATTTCGGTAATACCGACAGTATCTCTGGAGATCCTGACAGGATATTTTTAAAATGTCGCCAATACAATCCGTATTTACCCTTCGCGGGCTCTTTCTGGCGCTTTCCTTGGAATAATTTTTTAGCGAAGAAAGCTAATGACAAGATTCCACTGCCATGCTCAGGTTCGGAAAATAATGGGCGGTCCAACAACATATACGAATTAAGTAGTTTATGTTTTAATTGCGCTTGTTTTGAAATGACTAAACGACGTCGGCAGTAGATTCCGTTCCTATCGAGTTCATAGCCGAAAATCACATCTAAGTCCTTGTTAAATTTTACGCGAGCTAAGCTACCATTTAGGTGACACATATAGCCTCTTCCCAACCAATCTGAGTGATTGCCAATACCATTTTTGTATACATTGTTTGAGTGTAATAGTAGACGTGTAACTTCTAGGCCACCTCCAGATAATATAGTTATCTTGGCTTGTATCGAAAATTGATTGTTTTTTAAAGTCCGGCAAACAATTTTTTTAATGTCTTTTCCGTTATTGTTGCAAACTATTTTGCTGCAAAGGGTGTTATATATTACTCTCAAATTTGGTCTATTTTCTAACTGAGATCTATACTTTTTTCCGAAATGAGTTGGCGCGCTCCATCGTTCGATGGAATTGGTAATTAGTTCGCCATCCGCAAAGTAAGGTATAATACCTTGTTGGTAATCTGCTAGTGCAGTATTAGAATTATAATCGTAGTCTCCGCACTCACTGTAAACATGGGCGCGCTTGTAGAATGGCAATAAATCTTTAAGTTCAATTGGCCAGCCGCTATGAGGTACAAAATCACGCGGTTTGAAGTCTACTTCATCATAAGGTATGCATCGCCCACCCCAAAGAGCGGTTGTTCCACCAAGTACCCTATGGCGATCACTGTCCAGTGGTAAATGCTTATCTGGGTTGTTGACTGTGCCCTCATATAGTTTCTGTGTTTTGCTGCTACCTCTTAGCTTTCCGGCTTCTACTAATATAACATCTAGACTGAGCTGACTCAGCTCAAGTGCAAGCGTAATACCAGCAGCTCCTGCTCCAACGATGCAAACATCACATTCTAATTTTTGCCCCGTTAAAATTTTATATCCGTTTTGAAACATGATCCGCTCATTTATATTTTATAATAGGTAATAGTTTTAACTGCCTGGGTGTTCTAAAGATTTTATTTCCGAATTTGATAATGGTGCCGCACAGGATGCTTTTAGATTACTATCAAGATTTTTGCAACAAGTCATTCCCGCCAATACTACCCCCGAATTTTCTAATTGCAAGGAATATTGTAAGGCCACTTGACGAGGCGGCTCCTGTCTTTTTTTCGCTATTTCGATAAGCGCTGGGGCGGATAACACCGCACCATTGGCAAAGGGTTCGCGTGCGATAACGCCAATTCCATTTTTGCTTGCTAAAGGCAATACTTGCCGAATCATGTCTTGACGTAGAAGGTTAATCGGAACCTGAATGCAGTCAAGGTTTAGGTTTTGTAAACAGTAAAGCGCGTCCTGTGTGTTTGCAGTTGATACACCGAAATAGCGAATTTCACCACTCTTTTTCATGTCGGCTAACATTGCAAATACTTTTTCATCTTCCAATACTCGCGTAGACGTGCCGTGTAATAAATATAAATCTATGTAATCAGTACGCAAGCGACGCAGACTGGCTTCGATGCTTTTTTTTAGATAGCTGTTGTCAAAACAAAATTTTTCAGCTTTTTGGCGTGTGGCAATTGTTTTTTCTCGTGCTTTTTTTAGGCGCCTAATGATAGGGTTAACGAAGGGCTTAACTAAACGTATTAAAGCTTGAGAATATCCAAGAGTGAGCCCCCCCTTAGTGCATATTATTAGGTTATGACGATGTTGCTGGAAGAGTTTACCAAGCAGTCGTTCACTGTCACCCTGACCGTAAATATTAGCCGTATCGAAATAATTAATCCCTTGGTTATAAGCTTGAAGTAAAGTTTTTTTAATTTCCGATTTTGGATGAGCTGTTGATACTGAAGCAATGGAAGCGCAGCCCATTCCCAACTTAGAAGCGGTTAAATTTGTATTGCCAAGTTGTAAAAGTTTCATTTAAATGGCCTAAGTAAATGTGGAATCATGCGGCGACGCAGTTTTAAAATATTTTTATGTTTTGTCTAACACTTGCTGATAAACGAATTCTGATTTTTTCGCTACTTCGTCCCACGAATGAAGCTTTGTATGACTAGTGATTTCTCTAATCATATTATTGTATAGCGTCTCGTCACCCAGCATTTTAATAATCGCGTCTGCTAAGGCAGTAATATCGCCGGGAGGGACCAGTATGCCGGTTTCACCCTGATTGACGACTTCATGAAAGCCACCTATATCGCTAACCACAACCGGCTTGTGATGCGAGTAGGCGGTAGCAATGACGGCGCTATTCCAACCTTGTGTATAAGGCAGAGCGACTATTTTGCATTTTTCAAAGACGCATGGCAAATCTTCCATAGGCAGGTACTCATCTTCAAGCAGTAGATCGCCGTCTATGCCAAGTTTCTTTATTTCGTCTTTGTATGGAGTCATATCGGTAAAAGGCTTTCCAACTATGTGTAAAAACGCATTAGATATGCTTTTTTTAACAAGCGGAAACGCTTGAATCAGCGGCAGCAAGCCTTTTCTTGGCTCAATGTTACCAAAAAATAAAATTACTTTTTTATTTTCTGGCAGCGCACTAGGTCGCGTCGAATTTTGTTTTGGCACGAATGCGGTTAGGTCTGCTAAAGGAATTACTGTTACTTTCTTTTTTGTAACATGTGTAAATTTCTCCAATAACATGGTTTCGTTTTGGTGTGCGTTGACAAATATGTGCTCAGTTGTCTTATACAATTTATTTAACGACCAAGGATGATGCCGCTTTAATTTCTTTGGCTCAATATCTTGTGCGGTGTAGACAAAGTGAGCACTGCAAAATAGCTTTAAAACTTTCCATAAAATTAGATAACTGGTTGGGTGTAGGTGCCCCTGAATATGAATGATTTCGGGGTTAGTTTTTTTTACATAACGAATCAAATTAAAGATTCTAAGAGGATGCGGCTTGATTTTGTCAAAAACTTCTAGCGCATGATAATGAACTGGGAATCTTTTGGTTTCGAAGTCAATCGCTGTCGCTAATGCGACTTCATGGTTTCGCTTAACTAGTGCGTTTGCTAAATTGTGAGTATACTGGAATGTACCAGCATAACCACCCAATTCAATTAGTAAGATTCTCATGTTTTCCTAGCTAGCGTTGTTCTGATCTTTCATTAGTGACTCAGTTAGTCTTTGCTGGTCTCAAAGTTACACTTCGTACAGTTATTTATATGATTTCATAAATGGATTATTTTTTACTATTTAGGGTCGACGGTCTAAGCGGCTACGCTTGGCCCCCAGCGCTGATGCAAATTAAAAGCTGGTATTATAACTTAGGCCTAACTTATTAGATGTCGTTTCAATGCTGCCTGGAGTGTCTTTTTGATATACACGGCTTAATTCAGCGCGTACAAAACTTCCCTGTCGTAATGAATAGGTAAGTACCGCTTTAACGGTGCTAAAATTAAACTCACTGCGTGCTCCCGAAAGTGAAGAATATACTGAATTTTCTAGAGACACATCACTGTAAAAAGCTTTGCTTAATCTACTTCTTGAGTTAGCTGATATTGTCTTGGTCTTAAAGATAGCGTTTGAACCAATACCGCGCAACATTAAGTCTTCGCTGAAATTAAAGTTCAACTTGTGTTTTTTGAACTTTAAAACTAAAGTGGCTTTACGAATTTTACCGGATTTGGCACCGACCCCGCGAGTTTGATACCTTCCTAGCGCACCTCGAAAAGTGTATTTTCTGGTTATATTCTTAATAAAATTTATCGTGTACGCATCCGAATTAATAGTCGGATTTGATTTAAAGTTATAATTTATTTTTCTGGCATTAACGCCTATCTGTAAGCCAGGTTTAAAGAAATACGAGGCACCAAGTTTAACTTGGTTAACATCACTGTCGATTGCTGTGCCAGAAAAATTATTGGATAGTCTCGAACCATCAAAATTAAGCATAACACGTGGATTAATATTGTGAGCAACGCTTAAGTAAAATGAGTTTTCTCGCAATGTTTCTAGCCTAGACTGGCGAGTGTTTGCAATGATAGTTCCAGTTGGGTCTTTAAAGCTGCGATAATATTCTTTTAAATTTATTCGTGTGCTAGGTGATAAGTTGTAATGGCTTTTCAATAAAAATGTTTGCGCTTCAGCAGCATTGTTGAATCTTGAATTATCTGAATATAATTTGGCGTTAATCTGGTAGTCCGCCTCTAAACTATATTTTGCGCGCCTTTTAATGTAGTGAATGCCGGGCGATACTGTCGTGATAAAGTCACTTTCTTTATTTTGCGAAGTAAAAAAAATGTTATTGTTATACGTCGCGTTTAAATTTATTCGGTAGACGAATCCTTGCCTAGCAATGGATGGTGGAATGAA
>QIIH01000231.1 GCA_003229235.1 Flavobacteriales bacterium
GTCTATTCCAGCCAAAAAATTAGATTAACGGGACATTGTTAGCATAAAAAAAGAGCCGCAATTTGCAGCTCTTTTTTTATATAAATTAAATGAGGCAATTGCCTAGAGCGTAAATGCATTGCTATTTACAAAGAATATGCTGTTAACAAGAAGTAGTTTTCCGCGTTCCCAAAACGATCTAAACATAACATCGTCTACCATATAAACAACACTACCGCGACCCATTCTTGCTTCTCCAAAAACTAGCGAATTGGCTAACGATTTTTTTGCTTCTTCCCCAGAAAAACCAGCGACGCTAGTAGGTTCGCCTTCGATATAACCAACATTATAGCCGTTTTCTAAAAACTTATAAGAATTGCTGCCTAACTTTAAACTAAAGTAAGAATCTCCAAACCCGAATGCCATGGGGTGCGAGGCATCCATTTTTACCTTGTAAATGGCACCAGTAATAAAGTTTTTAAGATTGCTGCGTTGGCGATCTTTATAAGCAACCAGATTGCCTTTGTCTTCATCTTCGCTGTCTTCTGAATTGTTTTCTTTTAAATCGAAACCATCTTTATCTGCAAAACTCTGAACAGCTCTACCAACGGCAATTACTTTTCCGCCAGAGCGAACCCATTGTTTTAGGTCGTCCATAGTGTCGCCGTTAAGCTGTCTGCCGTACCAACCTTGTGGCATGATAAGCACATCGAAGTTTGTCAAAGCACTCGCACTAAAGTTATCTGTATTAATCGAAGTAATTGGATATTTTAATTGCTGCTCAAAAAAGTGCCAGAGAGCGCCATAGCTCAAAGAAGAAGTGCCTTCACCTTGTAACATAGCTACGCGTTGTTTGTTAATCAATTTTACATCGGGCGAGCCAAAATCTGTAATACTATCGGCAAAACTTGTATTAGATGCCTGTAAACTGCGCTCGTGCTTATTGGCAATATCAACGAGTTGTGTAGCCCAATTTGTGTTGTTTTTATTGTCGCTATTTGTAACGATTAAAGTTCCTGGGTCAAAAGATTGGCCACTAAACATGAGCGATTTTTCGCTAAAGCGAACTCTAATGTCTGCTTTTAACAATTCTGCTAGAAATTCTGCATCGTCTAAACTGTTCCACTTTACAAGATAGCCAGCTGCATTTTGGGCAACCATATTATTGGTAAACCCATTAGGTGCGCTCGCATCACCAGAAATTAATGAAGTGCTAGCTACGCCATCAAGACCATAGCCATGAACCAAATTCCAGGCAGTGATATCATAAGTAAGTGGCTCAGATAAAAAAGCATCAGGCTCGAAGAGCGCTTTTACCATCTTTCCTTTAGGTTGATTAGTGCTAACAACCAAGGCCCCTTTAGAATCAAAACTGCCATTCTCGTCTTTAGAATACACATATCCACTCACGCTATTTGCGTCTGTGTATCCGTATTTAATTTGATGTTTGTCTAAAAGGCTGGCTAAACGCTGCACGTTATCTGCGTTACCATTGAGTACATAACTCTTGTATTTTAGATTACTTGTATCAAAGAACTCTTTAAACTCGGTATTTAACTTGGCAGCATTAGCAGCAGCAATCTCTACGGTAGATAAACCTGTAGTAGTATGATGCATTACGCGATCTACTAGTGTAAGTTCGAAGCCTTCGTCTGTGTTTACGCCTAATCCAGCTCTAGAATGTCCGGCCTGTTCGTAGGTCATCCCTATGGCTCCCATAAAGGTAGGGTAGGTGTCTCCATAGCTAGGATACAGCAAATCGAAGCGCTCTCTTGTAAAAAATAACCAGCCATTGGCGTCAAAATATTTGGCGTGATTTTTACCAATCTCAACTTGAAAGTCTCGTTGCCAGTCACTAATAATTTCGTGATAGGGTTCGGCTGCAGGAGCAAAATAATAGGGTTCGTTATAGCCTTGTTCGTGAAAATCTACATGAATATGCGGCATCCATTTGTTGTATAATTTTAATCGGTGTTGAGATTCTATTTGTGACGCCCAGGCCCAATCGCGATTTAAATCAAACAAATAATGATTTGCGCGACCTCCTGGCCAAGGTTCGTTGTGTTCTGTCGAATTTGGTGCTGCATTATAAGGAGTAGCCTTTACTTGATTGTACCAGTTTACATAACGATCACGGCCATCAGGATTAATGCATGGGTCCATAATAACCACAGTGTTTTCTAGCCATGCTTGCTTTTCTGTAATTAGTTTGTACAAAGTGAGCATAGCCGCTTCTGTGCTAGAAGCTTCGTTGCCATGTACATTATAGCTCAGCCAAACGATAGCAGTTTCTGGCGTAGCTAATCCTTCCTCTAGTCCAATATTCTTTAGGTTGTCTTGTCTAATATTCTCTAAGTTGCCTAAATTTTGTGGTGTCGAAATCACAGCAAAAGTCAAAGGACGCCGCTCGTAGGTTTTACCATAATCTTGATAGGTAACCATATCGCTATTGACAGCAACATGCTTAAAATAGTTGACCACATCGGCATGACGCGTAAATTGCGTGCCAATAGGGTAACCTAAAAAGGCTTCTGGAGATTTTAGCTGAGCGGTAGCGTTAAAAACTAGTGCTAGACTCAAAACGAGGAATAATTTTCTCATGAAAGGTTTGTTTGATTGGATGCTAAAGCTACAAAAATTGGGTCTATCTGTAGTCGCTGTTATTAAGATTAACGAATCTTTTAGATTCACTTGGAGTGAAGTTTGTATTTTTACCTTTTAACAGCAATCACCTTTATGGCTACCAACGCTATCCCTTATTCTCAGACGGGTTATTTTTCTAAAACAATTTGCGATTATTTAGCACAAGATGCGGCCATAGTGCAATTCTACCATCGGTTTCCTACACTGGAGAGTTTTAAAGCTCAAATTGTCGAAAAATCTGAGCAAGAAGTTTGCAATAGTGCCAAACGATCAACTCTTGTAGCAGCCTTAACATCGCAGTATGCTAGACTAGATATAAGTGAGTTTACTGCCAAAAATATTAGCTCATTACAAGATTCTAAAACCTTTACAATTACGACAGGGCATCAGCTTAATTTGTTTACTGGTCCTTTGTATTTTTTATATAAAATTGTTTCGGTTATCAATTTGTGCAAACAACTAAAAGAGCGTTATCCAGCATATAATTTTGTTCCAATTTATTGGATGGCAACAGAAGACCACGACTTCGACGAGATTAACTATTTTAATCATAAGGGTAAAAAAATACAGTGGGATAGTGTCCAACAAGGTGCCGTAGGTCGCTTTTCGACCAAAGGTCTTGAGGGGGTATTGCAAGAAATAAAAATGAAATTTGGGCAAACAGATTTTGCAAATCAACTCATTGAGGTGTTCAAAAAAGGTTATTTAGAACACGAAAATTTAGCCGATGCGACGCGTTATTTAGGCGATGCATTATTTGGCGATCAAGGCCTGGTAATTGTAGATGGCGACGATGCTTCTCTAAAAAGAGCTTTTTCTGTTTTCGCTAAAGCGGAATTTGATTCAGAAAAATCTTATACTGAGGTTACCAAAACGACTGCCAGATTGGTGGAGGCAGGTTATAAAGAACAGGTGCATCCGAGAGAGATTAATTTATTTTACTTAAACGATGGCCTTCGTGAGCGAATTGTCAAAAAGGACGAGCTGTTTTTTGTAAATGAAACTACGATTCAATTTACGTATGCAGAATTGCTTGCAGAGTTAGATGCACATCCAGAACGCTTTTCACCTAATGCGCTTTTAAGACCCTTATATCAAGAGGCTATTTTACCAAATCTTTGTTATATCGGTGGAGGTGGAGAGCTTGCATATTGGTTACAATTAAAAGATTACTTCGCTTCGGTAGGTGTGGTTTTCCCCATATTGTTACTCAGAAACTCGGCACTTATCATTACTGCAAAGCAACTTGAGAAAACAGAGAAGCTGGATCTTACAATTTTAGATCTATTTAAAAAACAAGAGGTGCTAATCGATCAAAAGGTTGCACAGCTAAGCGAAATTGATATTGACCTTAGCCAACAACGAACACATTTGAAAAAACAATTTGAAGCACTATACGAGTTGGCTAAAAAAACGGATGCTAGCTTTTTGGGAGCCGTTGGAGCACAGGAGAAAAAGCAATTAAATGGTTTAGATTACCTAGAAAAACGATTAAAAACTGCCCAGAAACGAAAGTTAAGCGATCATTTAGAGCGATTAACCAGTTTGCAAGACAGCCTTTTTCCTGCTAAGAGCCTGCAAGAAAGAAATACCAATTTTTCTGAATTCTATTTACAGCATGGGGCTAGTTTGATAGAAGAGATTAGTAAATCTTTAGATCCTTTATCACAGAATTTTACGATTATCAGGCTTTCTTAAAATTGGTCGATAACTGCTAGTAAATTTTTATTAAAACCCTTTTTGACGTTTAATATTTGACTTACTTTTGCTTATGCAAAACAACGTACTAATTCTTGATTTTGGATCGCAGTATACACAGCTAATAGCTAGGCGTGTTAGAGAGCTCAACATTTACTGCGAAATTCATCCTTATCACTCAGTTCCAGACGATATTTCTAGTTTTAAAGCGGTAGTGCTATCCGGCAGTCCTTTCTCTGTTAGAGCAGAAGATGCTCCGCATCCAGATTTATCAAAAATTAAGGGTAAACTACCTTTATTAGGGGTTTGCTACGGGGCTCAATATTTGGCACATTTTAATGGAGGCGAAGTTGCACTTTCTAATACAAGAGAATACGGCCGAGCTAGATTGAGTCATATTTTTACGCACGACAATTTGTTTCAAAACATAGAGGCCAATACACAGGTGTGGATGAGCCATGCTGATACTATTGCGGTCTTGCCAGAAAATGCGGTTTTACTTGCAAGTACAAACGATGTAAAAAATGCAGCTTTCAAATTAGAAGGAGAACAAACCTATGCAATTCAGTTTCACCCAGAGGTTTATCATACTAGTGACGGGAAACAGTTATTAGAAAACTTTTTAGTTGGTATTGCGGGCATTACCCCAGACTGGACACCTGCACATTTTGTAGATCAAACGGTTGCAGACCTAAAAGAGAAGTTGGGCAACGATAAAGTAGTATTAGGTTTAAGCGGCGGTGTAGATTCTACAGTAGCCGCAATGTTATTGCACAAAGCCATTGGCAAGAACTTGTTTTGCATTTTTGTAAACAACGGTTTACTTAGAAAGAATGAGTTTAAAAGTGTTTTAGAACAGTATCATGGAATGGGCTTAAACGTAAAAGGTGTAGATGCTTCGGCACGCTTTTTGGATGCCCTAGCTGGAGAGTCAGACCCAGAGAAAAAGCGCAAGGCTATTGGTGGCGCGTTTATCGAAGTTTTTGACGACGAGGCTCAATTGGTAAAAGGTGTAGATTGGTTAGCACAAGGAACTATTTATCCGGATGTAATCGAAAGTGTGTCTGTAAATGGGCCTTCGGTGACAATTAAATCACACCACAATGTAGGTGGGTTGCCAGATTTTATGAAGCTAAAGATTGTAGAACCTTTACGCATGTTATTTAAAGACGAAGTACGAAGAGTAGGAGCTCAAATAGGTATTGACCCTGAGATTTTGGGTAGGCATCCCTTCCCGGGGCCAGGCCTTGCGATTCGTATTTTGGGAGATATCACTCCTGAAAAAGTTCGTATCTTACAGGAAGTCGATCATATTTTTATTGACGGTCTTAAAAAATGGGATTTGTACGATAAAGTATGGCAGGCAGGTGCAATGTTATTACCAGTAAACTCTGTAGGAGTAATGGGAGACGAACGTACTTACGAAAAAGCGGTTGTGCTTAGAGCAGTAGAATCTACCGATGGAATGACGGCAGATTGGGTAAATTTACCTTACGAATTTTTGCAAGAAACCTCAAATCATATAATAAATAAAGTGAAAGGCGTTAATAGAGTAGTGTACGATATTAGTTCGAAACCTCCAGCAACGATTGAATGGGAATAATGAAGCAAATAAAAGCAATCTGTTTAGTTTTATTTTTATGTGGTATTTTAAGTGCGACAGCACAGAATAATTACCGCAGCCATACTGTTAAAAATGGCGAAACTGTCTCTAGTATCGCTAGTGATTATGAAATTACTTCGGAAGCTATTTACAAATTAAACCCTAGAGCCCGCAATGGTGTGCTACCCGACGCAATTTTAATTCTACCAGGAGAGACTGCCAGCACTAATTACAAAGAGCAAGTAGTAGATTTTAAACAGCACAGAGTAAGACGTAAAGAAACCCTATCTAGTATTGCTAAAAAATATGATATTACAGTCGATGATATAAAACGTTATAATAAACGCTTATACGCAGAGCAGTTAAAAAAAGGGGATCGCATCATGGTTCCGTTAGGGTTAAAAAAAATAGAGATTACCAACACTACTGCAACAGATTCTAACAGCGGCGCAAATACTAATAATACTTCAGAGACAATTACTAACAAGGCTGCTAATAAGATTCACATTGTCTTGCCAAAAGAGACTAAATACGGAATCGCTAGAAAATATAATATTACGATTGCTCAGTTGCAAGAATTAAATCCGAACATGGGAGAGCCACTCCAGATTGGTATTGAGCTAATGGTGCCAGATACAGAAGTAGTAGCTGCTACCACCATCGAGGACGAGCAATATGAGTTTTATGAAGTGAAGCCAAAAGAAGGCTTTTTTAGGCTCAAAGTGAAGTTTGGAGTTACTCAAGAAGAGGTTATTCTTTTAAACCCTTATGCATCAGAAGGTCTTAAGGATGGAATGATTTTAAAGCTACCCAAAGCAAGTTCAAGTCAAAATGCCGCAACTAGTGCCAAAGTAATCGATTTGACCTATCAAATCACCAATTTAGAACCCAAGAACGTTGTGGTAATGCTGCCATTTAGTTTACCAAAAGTACGACGCAACTCAATGGAGGCAAATAGAGATATTATTATCAATAGCCGAACATTAGCAATTGCTTTAGACTTTTACAGTGGCGTTTTAATGGCTACTGAATTTGCAAAAGATAGAGGAATTTCTGTAAACTTAGACGTATTAGATACCGAAGGTAAAGAGAGTAAGGTAACTCAACTTATCGGTAGTAAGAACTTTAGAGAAGTAGACGCGGTGATAGGACCACTATTCCAGAAGAACGTGTCAAGAGCCAGTCGCGAACTGAATCGTTACGATACGCCAGTATTCTCGCCATTGAGTAATCAAGATGCAGGGAATGGGAGTAATTATTTTCAAACAATTCCGTCAAAGACTTTGCTAGAAAATCGAATGATAGATTATCTAGTACGTAACAAAGAAGATCACAATATTGTTATTATTACTGATGCCAAGCACGCAAAACAAAAGGCTCGCTTGATAAAGGAGTTCCCTAATGCCAAGGTTTTAAACCCTAATGAAGGTAACTTTTTATACGTAGTTGATATAGAAAAAAACACAGACGAACTGCTCCAAAACTGGGTAATTCTCGCAAGTGACAATCCAATACTCGTGAGTAATGTTATCGGTTTATTAAATGGTGTGCCAGAAGAAAAACAGGTTCGTTTGTTCACCCTTGATAAAAACGATGCTTTTGACTTTGAAGATGTACAAAACGTGAAATTGGGCAGATTGCAACTTACCTACCCGTCTGTGAGTAAAAGTTATGATTATAAAGAGCCTTCTGCCTTTGTGACGAGCTATAAAAACAAATATGGAGTTTTGCCAAATCGATTTGCCGTAAGAGGTTTTGATGTCACTTATGATGTGCTACTACGCCTGGCGATGGGGGATTCTATGTATGAGGCTATCGAGATTGACGGCGAAACCGAGTACGAAGAAAATAAGTTTTATTATGTACGCTCTGGTGGCAGTTATAATAACAATGCGGCTTATATCATGAAGTATACAGAAAATCTTTTGTTAGAAGTTATAGAATAATATGAGCACATCCAAAGTACTATACACAGGCCAGCTACGTACTAGTAATACACATATCAAATCAGGAAACAGTTATATTACAGATGCTCCAACAGATAATAACGGTAGAGGTGAAGCATTTTCTCCTACCGATACTGTTGCCACAGGACTAGCCAATTGCATGCTCACTGTTATGGGAATAAAGGCCCAACAAATGGATGGTAGTATGGACGATAGTTATGCCAATGTAACTAAAACTATGGCCAGCAATCCTCGAAGAATTAGTGCCATTAAGGTCGAAATGTATTTGCCAGCACACTATTCAGAAAAGGATAGAAAAATATTAACAAACACGGCAAATACATGTCCTGTTCATTATAGCTTGCATCCAGATATCGAAAAGGATATTAGCTTGCACTGGGAACTCTAACCTTTTTGTTGGCCATTCAATAAATTATCTTTTTATACGTTCAATTCTTATGAAGATTTGGATAAAGATATGTCTCACGGTTATCCTCTTTAGCACTCTGGCTTTTACCTCGACTCAAGAAGCCGAAAAAGTTGCCTGGAGCGCAGATTATTCCCTTAGTTGGGACGATTTTAAAGGAGAAGCTACAAACGGAACACCTTACGTTGCTAGCACCAATTCGGGTTTGTCTTTTGGTTATAGTTTGAAAATTATTAACGGGCAAGCGACTAACGAATTCACTGCAGAAGTACGTAGCTATTTTTATCCTCAGCTTTCGTGGTTTATGCCAGAACGGGTAAGTGCTCGCGTTTTGAGACACGAACAAACTCATTTTGATATTTCAGAATTACACGCTCGCAAACTTCGCAAGCGAATTACAGATTTTAACTTCACCTCTAATGTAAAAGATGAGTTAGATGAGCTATACGATCAAGTTGAACGCGAACGTCGTGCTATGCAAACGGAGTTTGATTTTAAAACAGATCATTCTACATTACACGAGCCAGAAGATGTGTGGGAGCTAAAAATTGCTACCTTGTTAAGCAGCTACGATGCGTATCAATAATGGAACTCAAACCAGAAAAACTCATAGAACTCGCTAATTATAAGATGCCTTTTGGGAAATATAAAGGTCAATCTCTGATTAATATTCCAGAGGCGTATTATGTTTGGTATAAGCAAAAAGGCTTCCCAGATGGTAAATTAGGAAACCTAATGCACGAGATGTTTGAGATAAAGCGAAATGGCCTTGAAGACCTTATAAGGCAGATTAGAAAGTTTTGATTGTGAGCTGTGATTCCCCAGTGAATTTCTTTTTTGGTAAAAGCGATCAAAATACGAGAGGATTTATAATAATGTCTTAACTTTACACCCCGTATAGCTAACACATTAGGACTTTAAAATGGATGCAACCAAGTATATCTTCGTAACGGGCGGAGTTTCATCATCTTTAGGAAAAGGAATCATAGCGGCTTCGCTAGCTAAACTCCTGCAATCCAGAGGTTTTCGAGTTACGATTCAGAAGTTAGATCCGTATATAAACATAGATCCAGGTACGTTAAATCCGTATGAGCATGGCGAATGTTATGTAACAGACGACGGCGCCGAAACAGACCTCGATCTTGGACATTACGAACGTTTTTTAAATGTTTCTACGAGTCAAGCAAATAATGTTACCACCGGGAAAATTTATCAAAGTGTTATCGAAAAGGAACGCCGTGGCGAATTTTTGGGAAAAACAGTTCAGGTTATCCCACATATCACAAACGAGATTAAAGAACGGGTCCAGTTACTAGGTGAAACGGGCGAGTATGATATAATTATCACAGAAATTGGAGGTACTGTAGGCGATATCGAATCGTTGCCTTATATAGAGGCAGTGCGACAGCTTAAATGGGAGTTGGGCCAGCACAATGCTTTAGTAATACACCTAACCCTAATTCCTTACTTATCCGCCGCAGGCGAATTAAAAACCAAACCCACCCAGCATTCTGTAAAAACGCTGATGGAAAGTGGTATCCAAGCCGATATCCTTGTTTGCCGTACAGAGCACGAACTCTCTCAAGAATTGAAAGACAAACTCGCTTTGTTTTGCAACGTACATCCAGATTCGGTAATACAATCGATAGACGCATCTACTATTTATGATGTGCCTAACATGATGTTAGATGAAGGCTTAGACAAAGTTACCCTTAGAAAGTTAGACCTTACCCCAGTGAAGGAGTTAGATCTTACCCGATGGAACGCATTTTTAAAGCGACATAAAAATCCCAAAAGCGAAGTTAATATTGGCCTGATAGGAAAATATGTAGAACTTCAAGATTCCTATAAATCTATTTT
>QIIH01000008.1 GCA_003229235.1 Flavobacteriales bacterium
CCAAATTCTGTGGGTTCGTTCAAAAATATATAATGTTCAACATTTTTATCAAAAAGATGGATTTTACTGGTCTTGATTAAACTATGGTATTTTCCGGCATTGTTTTTAACTGGTGCTACCAAATCTCCTTTTCCCGCTACAATAAAAATCGGTGCAGTAATTTTGTCCGTCTGCTCCTTGGAATGAAATCCAAATCCGATTGCTGGTGCCATCACGAAAAACGCCTTAATTCTATCATCTTTTACGTGATTTTTGTACTTATTGTATGATGAAACGATAAGGCTCTATCATTTTCAAAATCTATAATTTCGTCCGTTTTGGGAAATTCGGCAGGCATTTTCCTGTCCTCTGCTTTTTCGTTTTCCCTTATAGTTCTGTCCACATAACCACCTGCCAATGCAATACTGGTATAGCCTCCCAAAGAAAAACCAACTCCTCCAATTCTTGAGGTATCTATTTTGGTTCCGATTTCTTCGTTTTTTAGGACTTGCGTTAGGACGTATTGAACGTCAATCGCTCTTTCCCACCATTTTACAAATTCCCTCGGTATTTTGTTGAAAGTAGAATTCCCGTAGTGGTCGAGTGAAACAACAACGTAACCTTCTTTCACCATTTTTTCTATGAACCAAGTCAACGAAAACCTGTTACCTCCAGTTCCGTGCGAAATTATTAACAAAGGGAATTTTTTATTCGGAATAGTTGCGTTCGGAATTGTTTCTATGGTTTTGAAAAGTTCTTTTTGGTTTTTTTTCGATTCTTTTTTGGTCAAAATGTCCGTAGTTGGATACCATATTTCAGTCGGCAATGGTCGATTTCTAGATTCATCTACAAATGTTACTGATTTTTGACCTATTCTAAAGGTTTTCTCTTTCTGCTGGTTGCAAGAAAGAAATAAGAATATTGCGATTAAAATTATCGATGTGTTTTTCATTTATTGTTTTTAGTATAAAGACAATCGAAAAAATTAATTGTTACAATGTTTATTTAAATTATAGCTAACTAGTAAACAGTGTCAAGTATTTAGTAAAACAACTACTTTAATAATGTTGATGCGTTTATTTGAGTAAATGTTGAAACGTTGATTTGTTTAACTGTTTAGTCGAAAAAGTGTATAGGACTTAGGGGCTAGTAACTAGGAGCTAGTATTCAGGAATTAGAACTTAGGAATCAGAAATCTTAATATGTTGATTTGTTTAAATGTTTAAATGTTTAATCGATTAAAGAATAGTCAATAATCAATAGAAAATAATCAATTGTAGACTAGCGTCTGCGTACCCCTTTAGTGTATTGCATTTTTTGTGGTCCGCCTTTCTTCATTTGCTGCTGCATCATTTTAATTTGTTCGGCTAACATGCTGTGTTTGTCCAGTTTTTTGGCTTCTGTAAGCAATTGTTGAGCTTCCATGCGACGATTCTTTTGCAAAGCAAAGCCTGCAAGATTCATTTTTGCAATGGCAAGATCGGTATTCGTAGACAAGCCTAGCGAAATAGCAGTTTTAAAGAATTTTTCTGAAGCCCGCAAATCTGTTTGTGAAACCATTAAGCCATTTAGGTAGTTGTAGTAGCCTTGTTGTTTCCGTACCAATGCACTTTGCGGGTTTTTAATTCTGTCAAGCCATTTTTTAGCACCTGGGAAATCTTGCTTTCGCAATCTTAAAAATGCTAATAAAATGATTTCATTTTTAAAGTATAAGAAAACAAATATCGCTGCTAAAAAGATAAACATGATACCGTTTCCGATAAAGCCTTCGTAGAACTGCCAGCCAGCTACAGAGAGAATTCCAATGGCTATTACCAATTTTATATATTTATTAAACATAATGAGTCTCTTTTTTGAGGGGCTTCAAAGGTATAAAAAACATTCCGAAATTATTTAATAGTAGTGTTTGTGAAAGAAAAAAATGATTGTATATTTGCACCCGCCTGAGTAAAAGATTCTTATTGCATTAAGAGGAATCGCAAATTAGGTAAACTCTTGAAAAGAGTTTGTAAAAAATATAAACAGTAGTACATAAAAGATAAGTAGTAATGAAAAGAACTTTTCAGCCATCCAAAAGAAAGAGACGTAACAAGCATGGTTTTAGAGAACGCATGGCTTCGGTTAACGGTCGTAAGGTGTTAGCATCTAGGCGTGCCAAAGGCCGTAAGAAATTATCTGTTTCTACTGAACCACGTCACAAGAAATAATGTTGATAAACTATAATAAAAAGGTGTTGTTTTTAAAAGCAGCACCTTTTTTTTATGCGCTATATATAGTATTTTTATTCGATTTTAAAATCTAGGGAATCCATGCCAAAAAACAAACAAATAAATTCGGTTTTAATTATAGGCTCAGGGCCTATTGTTATTGGTCAAGCGTGTGAATTTGACTATGCAGGGTCTCAGGCTTTGCGATCGTTGAGAGAAGATGGTATCGAAACCATTTTAATAAATTCTAACCCAGCAACCATCATGACCGACCCTTCTATGGCCGATCATGTTTTCTTGTTACCCTTAACGACCAAATCTTTGGTTGAAATATTAAAGAAACATCCACAAATTGATGCTGTTTTACCAACTATGGGAGGGCAAACGGCTTTAAACCTTTGTATCGAAGCAGATGAAAAAGGAATTTGGAAAGATTTTGATATTGATCTTATTGGAGTCGATATAGATGCTATTAATATAACAGAAGATCGCGAGCAGTTTAAAAACCTCATGCATAAAATTGGCATAGGGATGGCGCCACAAGCAACTGCTACTTCCTTTTTAAAAGGGAAAGAGATTGCACAAGAGTTTGGTTTCCCTCTGGTGATTAGAGCTTCGTACACCTTGGGAGGAGCAGGTGCATCGTTTGTTTATAAGGCAGAAGAGTTTGAAGAATTACTTAATCGTGGCCTTGAGATTTCGCCTATTCACGAGGTAATGATCGACAAAGCCCTTATTGGTTGGAAAGAATATGAATTAGAATTGCTGAGAGATAAAAACGACAATGTTGTTATTATCTGTGCAATCGAGAATATGGATCCAATGGGAATTCATACAGGAGATTCAATTACGGTTGCCCCGGCTATGACTCTTTCTGATACAACATACCAGAAAATGCGTGATATGGCTATCCATATGATGCGAAGCATAGGAGACTTTGCTGGCGGATGTAATGTACAATTTGCTGTAAGCCCAGACGAAGTAGAAGAGATTATCGCAATCGAAATCAATCCAAGAGTTTCGCGTTCGTCTGCTTTGGCCTCTAAAGCAACAGGTTATCCGATTGCAAAAATTGCTACAAAATTGGCTATTGGATATCATCTTGACGAATTAGACAATCAAATTACTAAAACAACTTCGGCTTTATTTGAGCCGACTTTAGACTATGTTATCGTAAAAATTCCTCGTTGGAATTTCGATAAATTCGAAGGTTCAGACCGTACATTAGGCTTACAGATGAAATCTGTAGGAGAAGTGATGGGAATAGGTCGTTCTTTCCAAGAAGCCTTGCACAAGGCGGCCCAGTCACTAGAAATTAAGCGTAACGGCCTTGGTGCCGATGGTAAAGGGTATAAGGATTACGATCAAATAATCTCAAAACTTACCTATGCGAGCTGGGATCGTGTTTTTGTGATATACGATGCGATTCAAATGGGAATTCCGCTCAAGCGAATTCACGAAATCACTAAAATTGATATGTGGTTTTTAAAGCAATATGAAGAACTATATCATCTGGAAAAAGAAATTAGTAATTATACTATCGATACACTTGGTAGAGAGTTACTGCTAGAGGCCAAACAAAAAGGCTATGGCGACAGACAGATTGCTCATATGGTTGGATGTCTTGAGAGTGAGATATATAACAAACGCGAAGAACTTAATGTTAAGCGTATATATAAACTGGTAGATACTTGTGCGGCCGAGTTTAAAGCACAAACACCGTATTACTATTCTACTTTCGAAAATAGTATCGAGGATGCAGCTGGAAATATTACCACACAGAACGACAGCATAGTTTCCGATAAAAAGAAAATTATTGTATTGGGTTCTGGCCCAAATCGTATCGGGCAGGGAATTGAGTTCGATTATTGCTGTGTTCATGGGGTATTGGCAGCTGCCGAGGCTGGTTACGAAACAATCATGATTAACTGCAATCCAGAGACGGTTTCGACCGATTTTGACGTAGCCGATAAATTATATTTCGAGCCGGTGTTCTGGGAGCATATCTACGATATAATCCGTCATGAAAAACCGGTCGGAGTAATTGTTCAACTAGGAGGACAAACGGCTCTTAAACTGGCAGAGAAATTAGATCGCTACGGGATTCGAGTGATGGGTACTAGCTATCAAGCGCTCGATTTGGCAGAAGATCGTGGTAGTTTTTCTGCGTTATTAAAGGATATTAACATTCCTTATCCAGAATTTGGAGTTGCCAAAACAGCCGAACAAGCTCTAGAACTGGCAGATGTGTTAGATTTTCCATTGCTTATTAGACCTTCTTATGTGCTTGGGGGCCAAGGGATGAAGATTGTGATTAACAAGCAAGAACTTGAAGAGCATGTTGTAGATTTACTTCAAAGAATGCCAGGCAATCAATTGCTTTTAGATCGTTATTTAGATGGCGCTATAGAGGCAGAAGCAGATGCTATTTGCGATGGTAAAGATGTGTATATAATAGGTATCATGGAACATATCGAACCCTGCGGAATTCACTCAGGCGATAGCAATGCCACACTTCCGCCATTTAATTTGGGCGAATTTGTAATGCAACAGATTAAAGATCACACTCGAAATATTGCTTTGGCGCTAAATACGGTTGGATTGATAAATATTCAGTTTGCTGTGAAAGACGACACGGTATATATAATTGAAGCCAACCCAAGAGCCTCACGTACTGTTCCTTTTATCGCAAAGGCGTATGGCGAGCCATATGTAAATTATGCTACTAAAGTTATGATAGGCGACAAAAAAATATCTGATTTTAACTTTAACCCACAGCTCGAAGGTTATGCCATAAAGCAACCTGTATTTTCTTTTAATAAGTTTCCGAATGTAAACAAGCAATTAGGGCCAGAAATGAAGAGCACAGGGGAGAGCATCCTCTTTATAGACAGCTTAAAAGACGATCAGTTTTACGAGCTTTATTCGCGTCGTAAGATGTATTTGAGCAAGTAATGTATGGTATATAAAATCAAATCTTTTGCTTTAGTACTTCTCTGTTTGTTATTTGTTAATACGTCTATAGCACAAAAAAGAATAAGTATTTCGCCTCAGGAACTAGAAAGTGTTTTGGCCTACGAAGACACCTATCCAGAAGAAGACTTAATTATTTATTTTAAACGTGTCGAAATTTCATTTGTAAAAAACTCTAAAGGCGTTGGCGTTGTTAAAAAGGAACAACTCACTTTGGTAAGTCTTACAGATTATGCGACTTTGACTTATCCTGTTGCTTACGATTCTGAGTCTTCGATCAATTCATACCGAGTTTTTGATAAAAATGGCAAAGAAAATCGAACGGTCACAAGATTTTTAAAAGACGAGTATTTAACACAGGACGACCTTTTTCACACCGATTATAGAATTAAGAGCTACGATTTAACTTTCCCTTTAAAAGGAAGTGCTTTTACAGTAGAAACAGAGAAAGAATACGAAGATGTTAAGTATTTTACTTCCCAATATTTATCTACGCCTTATCCAGTTATTTCTGGAGAAATTATTATCAATCAACCAGATTGGTTAGACTTGTCTATTAAGGAATTTAATTTTGAAGGGGACCAAATTGATGTTAAAATCGAAGCCGCAAGAGTTGGCAAAAAAATTACATATTCATATAAAGAATTAACACCTGAATACGACGAAAAAAATAGTCTAGGGCCGTCATTTTTGTACCCGCATTTGTTGTTTGTTGCTAATAGTTATACAATTAGAGGTCAACAAAACCACTTAATTGCCAACACAGCCGATTTATTTTCTTGGTACTCGAGTTTAGTAAAGCAAGTAGATCAGAACCCTTCGTTTTTTACCGAATTTGTAGAGAGTCTAATAAAAGATGCATCTACGGACGATGAGCGAATCGAACAAATATATTATTGGGTACAAGACAACATAAGATATATTGCTTTTGAAGATGGTATTGCAGGTTTTAAGCCAGATAGCCCTAAAAATGTATTTGACAAAAGATATGGAGACTGCAAAGGAATGGCAATCCTTACGAAAACTATGTTGAAAGCCGCTGGATACGACGCAAGATTGGCCTGGTTAGGAACGGATAGATTGGCTTATAATTACGATATTCCATCGTTGGCCGTCGATAATCACATGATTTGCGCTTTAGTTATTGACAATAACACTTATTTTTTAGATGGAACAGAGCGATTTAACCGATTTGGAGATTATGCAGCGCGCATCGCGAACCGTGATGTGCTGATAGAAGACGAGAGCATTTCTGGCTATAAAAGACTAGTAATACCTATCAACGAGCGTTCAACCAATATTGATGCTTTTTACTACAATTTACGTATTGAAGATGAAAGAATTGTTGGGACAGGTAAGCGAACCATGAAAGGAGAAACTCGAGCATCTTTCCAATATTTGTTCGATGCTACAGGAGCCGATGATCAAGATAAATTACTCCATCGGTTTTTGTCTAACGGCAAAAAAAACTCACGTGTTTTTAATGTTATGCCGTTTAACTCTAATAATCGAAACACCGATATAGAAATTGATTTCGAATACGAATTATCTAATGCCATATCTGAGTTTGATGCTGTTTACTATGTTGATTTGAATTTTTTAGGTACTCTATTACCTTCTATTGATTCCAAAAGAAAAGTTCCTTTTGTTTTTCCATATAAAGAACGTCAATTAGTTACCAAACGCTTGCAGATTCCGCAGGGAATGATTTTACAAAAAGTTCCGGAAAATATATCGGACGAAAACGAAATATTAGAAATTAGTATTAATCACAACTTAGTTGATGGTGTTTTAGAGATTGTTTATTTTGTTCAGATAAAAAATAGAATAATCGCAGTTGATGACTTTAATCTTTATAATAAGACAATCGCTTTAATTAAGGAAAATCTCGATCAGCAATTAGAAATTAAATAATATACGTATGATCAAATGGAGTCTTAGTATCATTGTAATTTTATTATTTACATCTCTTTCTATAGCACAATCAAAACAAGAATTAGAGCTTCAGTCTAAATTTTGGGGTATTCCAAATAAGGATAAATCGGTTACCGAAGTGCCTCAAAAATGGGCTAACGAGAGTGCTGTAATTCTTTATAAAGAAGAGTCTTTTACATATACCAATAACGGGAAAAAGATGTATAGCCCTTCTTTTAATCATAGTCGTGTTATTTTGTTAGACAAAGCTGCGGTAGAGATTTACTCTGAGTTTAAATATCAAAAGGACTCTCACGAACGACTTGGTGGGTTTGGTAATTATTCAGATAAAGAGACAATTGTAGGTATAAAGATTATTAAGCCTGATGGTAGTGAAACAATTTTAGATATTGAAAATGAATCTATAGCACAGGACGACGAATTCAAAATCGCAATTCCTGGATTGGAGGTTGGTGATGTTTTAGATATTTTTATAAACGAAGACGACTATTTACGAAGTTTTTCAGGAACTCATTTGTACGATCCTGTCGAAAAATTACTAAGTGTTTCTCATCCTATATTGTATCAAAAATTGTCTGTAGAAGTAGAGAACGATTATTTTCTGAATATGGAATCCTATAATGGAGCACCAGAGATTTTTGAAGAGCCCACTGATAGAAAGGCTACAAAAAAGTATAGTTTAGAAGTAAGAGATACAGAAAAGTCTGAATTTCCACGCTGGTTTTACCCTTTTGTAGAGTTACCAGTGGTTAAATTTCAAGTGGTTTTTGCTTTAAAATTCACCAACGAAACCTATGCTGGGGCGTTTTTGGGAGAAGATGAAGCAGAACGCAAGGCATTGGTGACTATGCCGGAAGTAAAAGAATATTTTGCTCCACGATTTCACGCTGATTCTAGAAAGAAGGTAAA
This sequence comes from Flavobacteriales bacterium, assembly GCA_003229235.1. GTDB lineage: Bacteria > Bacteroidota > Bacteroidia > Flavobacteriales > Flavobacteriaceae > Gilvibacter. The sequence continues at coordinate 8,004 of QIIH01000008.1, forward strand.
AGATGTTTTGAAATATCTTGAAGCCGAAGGTATAACAGACAAACGAGAGCAGATGGTCAAGGCCCTATATTACATTAGGCATATGAGTTACAATCGATTTCTCGAGCTTGTTGTTGCGTTGGAGAACCTTGTAACGGGCTCTTATACTATGCCTTGTGATGAAGACGTTGTAATTTTAAATGAAAATAAATTTGTTACCTATATGGCCGGTTTGGCCAAGCAACTAGAAATTCCTTACGATATAGTTGTAGCAACCGCGGCTTATAATGGATCTGTCGAAGAGCTTCTTTTACGTTCGAACGTAGCTTACGGCTTGCGTTTTAATTTTGAGAAGCCATTGTACTTTTTTGAGCTGAGTGCACATGCACAGGCAAATTATTTTCCGTCAGAATTAGAAGGCACTAAAATATACACGATTAGCGTGAAGAAAAATAAGAGCCTAGATGAAATATCTTTAGACAGGTTACCAATCACTACGTTTAATGATAATATTCAAATAGAAAAAACCAAGATTACGCTAGGTGGCGATTTTAAATCAATACAGGTGAACCGGTCGTTATCTTATGCTGGTCATTATAAAATTGAAGAGCTTAGCGATCGAATGTTTTACGACGATTATATACAAGCCGAAAACGATAAATTCGGTACCAAAAACTTTTACGATTGCCGAAAAAAACAAAGTAAGTCCGATAAAGAGGTAGAAGATAAAATGAAGTCGCTGGCATCTGCGTTGCGTAAACGTCAAGAAGAAAAATTCCAAAATCAAGTAAACTGGGGATTAGAAATTTCCGATTATGATTATAAGGTTATTGAATCATCTAGATTTTCTAACAACCCATTTCTTTTCGAAGAAACCTTTACCGTAGACGATAATTTGGCTAAAAAAGCTGGATCTAATTATATTATCGAAGTAGGAAGGTATATAGGAGGGCAAGTACAAATCGGTGAAGGAGAGCGTTCACGAACTAAGCCTGTATATCTCAATTTCGCTAAGACCTTAGAAAATTACATAACGATAGAAATCCCGAGCGGGTACGAAGTAGTTGGTTTAGATAAACTCAATAAATCTGTTGTTAACGAGACTGGATCTTTCGAAAGTAGTGCAAAAATTGAAGGGACTAGTCTCATAATTAGTACAAAAAAGATTTACGCCAAAAAACAATATACTGCTTCACAATGGAATCTTATGACGCGTTGGCTTGATGAGGCTTATGCCTTTAGTCAAGAAAAGATTATGTTTAAAAAACTATAGGCAGTCTGCGGTTAGGATGCGATTCCTATTTGGTTTGAACAATTGAAATTACGACAGAAAAGTATACTTTTAAAAAATAAATTGGCAGGGATTTTGTACCTTAAGGAGTTTAATAGTTATGCTAAACACTCACAAAAATCGACTTATGAAAAGATTTCTTCTAGTGCTTTTTCTTCTTTTCGCTTATACCTTAACAGCCCAAACAACTCATAACATTAACTGGTTTGTTGGCGTTACACCAGAAACCCATCCCATTGAACAAGGCGACACCGTAAACTGGATATGAACCGATGGTGCTCCTCACTCGGTGACTTCTGCAGCAGGTAGTACAGACACTTGGGATAGTAAGATACTCGAGACTGGCTCTACATTTAGTCGCGTTTTTAATGCCGTCGGTACTAATCCATATTTTTGTCTTATTCATCCAAGTATGCAAGGAATCATTGAAGTTAATACCCTAGGTGTAGACGAGAATGAGACCCTTGCTTTTAGTTTTTATCCAAATCCGGTTATTGATTATCTAAATATTGATTCGGCAGAAGTAATCGACACTGTTCAGTTGTATGACATTACAGGAAAGTTACTTATGGACGCGCCTATAAATAATAATAAAACTACCGTATATATGGGTGTCTTTAAAAGCGGCGTATACTTTGTAACGGTACAGATAGGGGATTCTAAGCGTTCACTTCGTATAATTCTGGAATAAAACCGCTACGTCATGAAAATTTATCTTGTTGCAATTGCCTGGCATTCGTGACCCTGACTTGCTGAATCAATAATACTCAAGACGATTTCGAACCGATTATCTCCAAACTGTTCAAAAAGAAGAGAATGTAACCTTTTGCGATATCTTAGATATTTTTATAATAGGAAGACGATTATTCTCTGAACATGAAACCCTATAAACCTGAGTTCGACCTAAGATTTGTTTACAGTTTAGATGTATTTTTATTGGTCTCAAGAATAGTTAAAACTATGCACTTTAGTGCATTTCGCTTTAGCTTCTAAAAAGACCTACCTTTGTGTTATGACAGAACA
>QIIH01000273.1 GCA_003229235.1 Flavobacteriales bacterium
GATAAAGCTGTTTGACCAGCGTTGTTAATTACCACATTTTCGCCATCTACAAAACCAGTTCTGGCCAGTAGGCCTACATTAGAACTATTATAAATCTGAGTGTTTCTTAAAGTAAGTGTTGGATTGGTACCGCCATCGTTACTATCCATTAAAATTCCAACGGTTGCATTTTTAATAGTAGTGTTTGTAAATACGTGTGCTGTACTGCCTTGGGTAAGCCAAATAGCACCCCATTGTCCAGGGATATCACTAAAGCCAGGTTCTAAACGATCTCCTTCAAAAATAACTTCATTCTCAAGAGCTTCTGGATCAGAGCTCGGGGCTCCGTTTACTTGTAAACTCCCTGTATTGGCTACTAAAATTCCGCTGTTTTGGTGAAAATGCAAACGAGCTCCAGGGCCAACAGTCATAGTCTTACCTGGGCCAACCGCTGCATAGCCATAAATCACATAGGGCTTTTCGTTGTTAAAAGCGAGTTGGTCGTCTTCTAAAAAGAAACCTTCTATTAATACAGGTTCGCCATCGGCGTCAACTCCTAAATTTAAAGTTTCTATTGTACCATCTGCTGCCCTAGCGGGGAATAAGAACACAGCGTCTTGCACGAGGGTTACTAATTCTACATTCTGTTGATTGCCACCAGTATCGAACTGAATTTGATCTGTGTATAAAAATTGATTACCCGAGTCTACCAAAGCCTCGATATCGAGGGTAGTCTCAACAAACACAAAGATGCTGTCTTTAGCTCTAATAGTAATATTGGTGAATGTCTTACCTGGGATTCCATCTACGTTAAGACGGTAAAGTGAGCTTTCGCTTTGCCCTAAATTAATTGCCGGGATGTTTATATCGTCGTTAGATCGGTTGTATACTTTTAAATTAAAAGTACTCGAACCTATATTGGTAAAAACAGTATCTAGATAAACTGTGTCTTTTGAAAATTCGAGATTTCCAGTGCTGTTAACTGTTTCGAAGTCGTTTCTGCAACTGCTCCAAAGCACGATAGACGATAAAAGTAAAAGCGCGTATAAGCTCCGCATAAAATCAATTTTGTGTAAAAATATAACTTTTTGTAATGCTTATTATTGTTTAATCAGTTCTATTTTAAAGAGTTTGTCCCAATTTTTACCAGTAACATAAAGGATGTTAGGCTCACCTTTGTAGGCAATTCCGTTAAGCACATTTAAATCTTTATGCTGAGTAACTTGATCTTTTAATCCTTTAGTGTCGATAACACCTTCTACGGCTCCAGTTTTCGGATTGATTATAGCAATCGCATCTCTCTCATAAACATTTGCATAAATCTTGCCATCAACCCATTCTAACTCGTTAATTTTTGTAATCTTACTCGTATTGGTATAAATCTCGATAAAATCTTCTTCTAATAACATATCGTTATCGAGCATCCAAATACGTTCGGTACCGTCGCTCTTGTAAATTTGAGTCCCATCGTTGCAAAGTCCCCAGCCTTCAATGCTTTTATTATAGTTAAATATTTTAAGGCGATCCATAGATGGTAATTGATAAATAAAACCAATATTCCCTTTCCATGTTAGCTGATACAGTTTACCATCTTTTATAGTTAAGCCTTCGCCAAAGTATTGATTGTCTAAGGCAACTTTCTTATAGACTTCACCAGTTTGGTAGTTGGTTTTTCTTAAACTCGACTTGCCTCTTTGCCCAGTACTTTCGTAGAGTGTATCTCCCACAAACTCGATTCCTTGTGTATAAGCATTTATATCGTGCGGATACGATTCAAGAATGTTGTATTTATAAAGTGTCGGAGCATGTTGGGCTACCAAAGTGATCGATTTGGCTATGGCATAACTCTCACCTCCACTATATACACGCGCATTTATCAAACGTTCGCCTACACGCCCATCGGTAAAATGCACCGTAACAGAACTTCCGTTTCCAGCGAGTCTGTTATCGTCTAAAAAGTAAGCAACAGAATCGATCTTTGCTTGTCTATTATTTTTTAATGTTACCTCTAAATCTAGGTTTACTGCCATCGATTTGGAAGTATTCGAAAAGGCTAAGCTAAACCCGTGATCTCTTTTTTTAGGTGTTTCGCCACATGAGTTAACTAACAAACAGCTAATTAGGATATATAAAAGGGAGGAAGGGGCTTTCATCTTTATTTTTTTGGCAAGGTATTTAATTTAAATCAGACGTAAAAATGATTGTTAAATACGTTTAATGCTATTATCTTTGCATCGGCAAGTCCTACACAACTAGCTCCTGTTGAATCCCCCAGGGTGGGAACACAGCAAGGGTAGACGGTCGTAGCAGTGTGATGTAGGTCGCTTGCCATTTTTTTGTGCCTAAAAGTGAGCAAATCAAGAGGTTTGATTATTTTAGTGGGCTATTTCTAAAGGGATTATGAGCAAAGTTGTTTTTATTACTGGAGGATCATCCGGAATAGGGAAATCTATTGGAGATTTCTTACATGGGCATGATTATACTGTAGTAGGTACTTCACGAACTCCCGATCGGTATCCAGATTCAGACTTCGAATTGGTAGTAATGCAAGTGCAAGATTCTACTTCGATTCTAGAAGCTGTCGCAACTATCATTGCAAAGCATGGTAAAATTGATGTGCTGGTAAACAATGCTGGGGTTGGGATAACAGGCCCTATTGAAGAAACCCCTGATGAGGAGGTTCACAATGCATTTAATACTAACGTTTACGGCCCAATAAAAGTAATCAATGCCGTTATGCCTCATATGCGTTACCAAAAATCTGGTCTTATTATTAATATTACTTCAATTGCAGGCTATATGGGCTTACCCTATCGGGGGATTTATTCTGCTAGCAAGGCAGCACTAGGAGTAATTACAGAAGCCATGCGAATGGAGATTCGCGAATTTGGCGTTTCGATGACGACTATTGCCCCGGGAGACTTTGCAACCAACATAGCAGCAGGACGCTACCATTCGCCAGTTTTAGAAGATTCGGCTTATAGCGATAACTACGCTAAATCGATCGCTCTTATGGACGAGCATGTAGCACATGGTAACGACCCTAAAGAAATGGCCAAAGCTGTGTACCGCATTATTCAAAAGAAAAAACCTAAGGTTCATTACCGCGAAGGTGCATTTATGCAAAAATTTTCTATTGTTCTCAAGAGATTATTACCAGACACTTGGTACGAGAAACTACTCAGATCACATTATAAGCTGTAGCCAGTTATTAACAAAAATGGGTGATAAATTTTTAATTCGCTTATAGTTCTACCCTCTAGAGTTATGTACTTTTACACTTCACAAAAATCATAAATAACAGCCATGAAATTTTTCATTGACACAGCCAATTTAGACCAAATTAGAGAAGCTCAAGAATTGGGAATATTAGATGGAGTTACTACCAATCCTTCGCTAATGGCAAAAGAGGGGATTACAGGAAGAGACAATATTTTAAAACATTATGTAGACATCTGCAATATTGTAACTGGCGATGTTTCGGCAGAAGTAATAGCCACAGATTTTGATAATATGGTTAAGGAAGGTGAGGAGTTAGCTTCGCTACACGATCAAATTATTGTTAAGGTGCCTATGATTAAAGATGGAGTAAAGGCGATAAAATATTTCACAGATAAAGGGATACCGACCAACTGTACATTGGTGTTTTCGGCTGGGCAGGCTTTATTAGCTGCTAAAGCTGGTGCAACCTATGTGTCGCCGTTTATTGGCCGTCTAGACGATATCTCTACAGATGGCTTAAACCTAATTGCAGAGATCAGACTTATTTACGATAACTATGGTTTTGAGACACAAATATTGGCGGCCTCGGTACGACATACTATGCATATTATAGACTGTGCCAAACTTGGTGCAGATGTTATGACTGGGCCATTGTCTTCTATAGAAGGACTGCTTAAGCATCCACTTACTGATATTGGCTTAGAGAAATTCCTTGCAGATTACCGCAAAGGAAATTAAATTAAAGATTTAAGTAGTTATTTAAAACCTTGCCTTGGCGAGGTTTTTTTATTGGTTTAAAAGCCCAAGAAGCTGGCTTTCAAAATTACTCGCAAATAGGTTTGTGTTATTCTTTATAATTTCCCCGTGTCGATTTGTAATGATGGTCTTATTTGCAGAGTTAAGTACAAGTTGTTCTTCTGCTTTAGCTACATCGAGAAATCGAAACTCACTTTCTGGATTATAGCCGCGATTAGTAATAATCTTTAACCAACCCTCGTGATTTTCATCTACACTAATTCCAATAAAATCATATTCAGGAAATTTAGATTGAAGGTCTGCGGCTCTATTGTGAATTCTCTTAGAATGACTCGAAGATCCGACAGACCAGAAAAAGAAAATTGTTGGCTTATCAATAAGATCTTGAAGGTCTTTAATTGTATTGTTTGTGTTAACAACTAATTGATTTGGTAGCGGTTTACCAGGCACCATATTACTACAATAAGACAGCAATTTTTTTAATTGTGAATGATGTTCGTCGTTAGTGTTACTTTGTGAAAAAGCAGCTACCATTTCTTGATTTTTCTCAATGTTCTTAGCATGGAGTAAATAGCGGCGAGTGGCGTTAAACAGCAAATCGTTTTTTAGTTCTTGATGCGTAATAATGCTATCAATTAGCTTGAGTTTGGTAGCGGTATGAACAGGCGAATTTCTGTTAAACCTAGCTTCTTTCATGTAGGTAGAATAGGCAACATTGTCTAAATAAGCATTTAGATAGCGATAATATGGGTAATAGGTGTAAATGTTATCGTTCCCAAAATCTACGTTCTTTCTGTAAGAATAAAAATCAACAGGCAAGTTCTCCATGTTTTTGAGATGATTACTTCCGTAATGCGCAAAAGGATAGAGTTCTTTTTTGGAATAATAATCGTAATCAATGCTTGCTTGGGCTACTTCGATAAAGTCCTTAGAAGGATGCATTTTTTTGCTAAAGTGAGCAAATTTTTCAGATCGAGTGGCACGCATAGAATCCAATGCCTTTTCAAATTTTTCTGGGCTTAATTGATAATAACTTGGCATTGCTTTGCTTTCGCGTTCATTGTGCAAAAACATAGTAATTAAGAAATTATTTTTAGTGGCACCAGCACCTGTGTATGCTAAAGATTCGTCAAACTCGAAGGTGTTAACGCGCAGCATTATACTGTCACCTGGCTCGATGTAAATAAGTTGATACTCCTTATGTATAAAAGAAAATAGTCCAGGTTCTATTGCATCAAATTGATACATAAAGTAGTTATTCTCATCTAACGGAATAGTATCCACTACCACGCTGTTCTTGACTAATAGTACAAAAGGTGCTTTAGGGTTAACTATCTCGCCGCCAAAGTAAGTAAGTTCTTCGTTTACTTTTAAATCGGCACAAGATCCTAGTACTATTGCAATAAGTGGGAATAGTAATTTTATATGCAAAGGCGTTTGTTTCATTAAGTAATTAAACTTGCACAAAAATACAGCCTCTAACGCTCGGTTACTGTTAAGCGAGCGTTAAAATAATTAGGACTAAAGTATTTCTGCAACTGGGGTTTAATGATTACTTTTGCCGCAAATTACTGAATATTTTTTTATGCTATCAGTTTCTAATTTATCGGTTCAGTTCGGAAAAAGAATCTTATTTGATGAGGTAAATACTACCTTTCTACAAGGCAACTGCTACGGAATCATTGGCGCCAATGGATCTGGTAAATCTACCTTTTTAAAAATCCTTGCGGGTAAGCAAGATCCAACATCTGGACATGTACATCTAGAGCCTAGCAAACGTATGTCTGTTTTAGAGCAAAACCACAACCTTTTTAACGAGCATACTGTCTTAGAAACTGTGGTAATGGGAAACAAACCTCTTTTTAAAGTAAAGCAGGAGATGGATACCATTTATGCAAAAGAAGACTTTGGCGATGCCGACGCAGAACGCGTAGGAGAATTACAGGTAGTTTTCGAAGAGATGAACGGCTGGAATGCAGACAGTGATGCTGCGACTTTACTTTCTAACCTCGGAATTTCTGCTAAATATCATTATTCTGTGATGGGAGATATGGATGGGAAACAAAAAGTGAGAGTATTATTGGCTCAAGCTCTATTTGGTAATCCTGATGTGCTTATCATGGATGAGCCTACAAACGACTTAGATTACGAAACCATTTCTTGGTTAGAGCATTTTATTGCCAATTATGATAATTGTGTAATTGTAGTTTCTCACGACCGTCACTTTTTAGATGCGGTATGTACGCATATTAGCGATATCGATTTTAGTAAGATTAACCATTATTCTGGGAATTATACTTTCTGGTACGAATCAAGTCAACTTGCTGCGCGTCAAAGAGCACAACAAAACAAAAAAGCAGAAGAAAAAAAGAAAGAATTGCAAGAGTTTATCGCTCGTTTTAGTGCAAACGTAGCAAAATCTAAGCAAGCTACTTCTCGTAAAAAAATGATAGAGAAGCTTAATATAGAAGACATTAAGCCTTCTAGTCGTCGATACCCTGCGATTATCTTTGAGCGCGAACGCGAAGCGGGAGATCAAATTTTAAACATCGAAGGCCTAGCTTCGTCTATTGACTCAGAGAATGTGTTTACAGGAATTGACCTTAATTTAAATAAAGGGGACAAAGTAGTTGTGTACTCTAAAGACTCTAGAGCGACCACAGCTTTTTACCAGATTATTAACGGTCAAAAAAAGGCAGATGCAGGAAAATTTACTTGGGGAGTAACGACCAATCAGAGTTATTTGCCGCTAGACAACGAAGCCTTTTTTACAGACAAATTAAATTTAGTAGATTGGCTAAGACAGTGGGCAAAAACAGAAGAAGAGCGCGAAGAAGTGTATATGCGTGGTTTTTTGGGTAAGATGCTCTTTAGTGGAGAAGAAGCCCTTAAAAATTCGGATGTGCTATCTGGAGGTGAGAAAGTTCGCTGTATGTTAAGCCGTATGATGATGATGCGTGCTAACGTAGTTATGTTAGACGAACCTACAAATCACTTAGATCTCGAATCTATTACGGCGTTTAACAACTCACTAAAAAACTTTAAAGGCACGGTTTTATTTACCACTCATGATCATGCGTTTGCACAAACTGTAGCCACACGTGTAGTAGAGCTTACTCCTAATGGTGTTATAGATCGCTACGCGACATTTGAAGAATATATGGGTGATTCAAAAATTAAAGAACTGCGCAAAAAAATGTACAGTGTTAAGGCTTAGGTCTTTTTAGTTGCTGAATTGTATCTTTTATTTGCAAAAATTCAATTTACTATATGGCTTGCTTTTTGAAGCAATAAATTAAACTCGCTTTATATTAGAACTTCGTAAAGCGGTTTAAAGATAGAATCTGTTATCTTTGAATAAAATTGTTGTTATGAACAAATTTCTTTTATCCTTTTTAATTTTAGTAATTTCTGGTACAACCACTTTTGCTCAAAAGTACAGTGCTGGTGTGAGAAGTCATGTTGAGACCTTTATAGAGGCAGATACCATTTTTGCTGGTAAAACACTATACGACAATATAAAAGACCTTGAGCGCTTTACTGTCGCAGTCAAAATCATGGAACTTACCAATGTCCAGGACGATATTAGTACAATGGAGATGACAACGATCTTTGTTCCTAGTAATGATGCATTTAGTGATTTATCTGAAGAACAGTTAGAGGAATTATTATCAGCTAAAAATGCTAAAATACTTAAGGAAGCATTTTTATCTCATATAATTGCTGGCCGTATGGATGCACATAGCTTGCGCCGAATGGTGACAGCAAATGGTAATTCTGCAATTTTTAGATCGCCTGGAAAGGTAGATCCTGAGGCAGTTGGCAATGGAAATGATCTTTATATAACTATCCCAGATGGGCCAAAGGCTCGATTACAATTTACTAACCTATTACACCTACAGGGGATTTTTCATGTAGTGGATGCCTTTTTATTTATTAATACTAATTAAATTTATGAGTCAATTAAATTCTGTTTTATTTGTAGTTTTTTTATTTGTCAGCACTTTTAGTTTTGCCCAATCTTATACCAGTTATTTTACAGGAAATCCTACGGATGTGGCCACAACACCTATTGGTGGAACGGTACTTATGGGTGGGGCAGCCGAGAGCGACGAGGCAATGCAGTGGTTTCTAGAGCGAGCAGACGGGGGTGATATCTTAGTGTTACGCGCTAGCGGATCAGATGGTTATAACGACTACTTATTTTCTGAGCTAGGTATTACAGTAAACTCTGTAGAATCAATTGTTTTCCATAATGCCAGCGCTGCAAGCGAAGCTTATATTCACGACAAAATAAGCAAAGCAGAGGCCATCTGGTTTGCTGGCGGAAATCAATGGAATTATGTAAATTATTGGCGTGATACGGCAATTCAAACTCTAATTAATGAGGCGGTAAACGATAGAGGAGTTGTGATTGGCGGGACTAGTGCTGGTATGGCCATTATGGGTGGGCATTATTTTACTGCAGAACTAGGTACAATTGCATCTAATCAAGCGCTAAATAATCCATATCACTTTCGAGCCACTGTTTCGAGCGAACCATTTTTAGACATCGATTACTTAGACGATATAATTACCGATACTCATTACGACGATCCAGATAGGCGTGGCCGTCAAACCAGTTTTTTGGCTAGAATAATGACCGATACTGGTATCGCTGCTCGCGGAATTGCCTGCGACGAATACACCGCTGTTTGTATTGATACTGAAGGTATAGCACGGGTGTATGGCGATTATCCGAGCTCTGATGATAATGCTTATTTTATTATGTCTAATTGCGAGTTAGACGACCGAACTCCAGAGGTTTGTATACCAGACACCCCTTTACAATGGAATAGAGAAGAGGCAGCTTTAAAAGTATATCGTATTAAGGGAACGATTGATGGCACTCATACATTTGACTTAAACGATTGGACTACGGGATCTGGTGGAGACTGGGAAACCTGGTGGGTTCAAGATGCAACATTAATCACCGCATCTTCAGGCCCCGTGGTTTGCAACCCATTAAGTACTAACACTCCTTCTCTAAATGTTGAGTTGTCTGTGTACCCTAATCCCACCAAAAATTGGGTTACTTTGGATGCCGCTAAGTTAATCACCTTAGTAGAACTATATGACATTCACGGGCGAAAGCAAACTATTACGTTGGACAATAGCGGAGTAAATTTGCGATTGTCAACATCACATTTGACTCATGGAATGTATCTTCTTAAAATTCAGATTGAAAATAATGTAATTGTCACAAAAAAGTTAGTTAAATCTAATTAACTATCTCAGTGTAGCATTAAAGTCTCTTTCGAAAGCCTTTTGAAGTTTATTCATAATCTTATCGATTTGAACATCGGTTAGGGTCTTTTTGTCGTCTGCCAAAGTAAAACTAAGGGCATACGATTTTTTACCTTCAGGGAGCTTATCACCGGTATATACATCAAATAACTGTACATTTTTTAGTAGCTTCCGCTCTGTGCTAAAAGCAGTTTGATGGAGGTCATTAAATTTAACGGTATCGTTTATCAAGAGAGCGAAATCGCGTTTTACTGCTGGGTACTTAGAAATTTCTTTAAACTGCCTTGGCTTGCTAGCACTTACTTTTAAAGTTGTCATAATTGCCTCCCAGTTAAAGTCGGCGAAATAGACCGGGCCATCGATAGAAAAGGCTTTAGTTGTTTTTGGATGCACCATTCCAAAAGTGACTATTTGCGTTTTTGAGGTGCTCATTACAAGCGCTTCATAAAAAAGATCACTACTGTGTGCTCGCTCACTAAGAACGTCAAAGCCCAAACGTTGCAACACAGCCGTCACGATTCCTTTTAGGTAATAGAAATCGGTTGGCTGCGCCCCATTATGATACCAATGGTCGTTAGATTTGTTGCCAGAGAGTA
>QIIH01000421.1 GCA_003229235.1 Flavobacteriales bacterium
TCGTATTTTAGCCTAGCTTTTTAAACCTTTATTTAGCCCGTTTATGCTTTTAATTTATGTTCCTAAAATCACTCAAAGGGTAACTTTTACCTTTAAGCAGATATGCTGCAGAATTTTAGGCCTAGAGATTAGCATAAGCGATTCTATCGAGGTTTTTGTAGCGCATAGTGGCCCTAAAATGGTTTATGGCCCGCAAGCAATGGGCAGTGCATTTTATATAAAGAGTCAAGATCTTATGTTCGAACAGGGCGTTACAGATGTTGAATTTACTGTTAAACCATGGGACAATACAGTAGGGTTTTTTACAACTTCGGAGAGTAGTAATATGCCATTCGATATTTTTGCCGCCAGTTTTTATTTGCTAAGCCGTTACGAAGAATACCTCCCACATGTTAAAGATTCACTTGGACGATTTCCCGCTGTCGAGAGTTTGGCATTTAAAGAAGACTTTTTAAAGCAGCCAGTAGTAGATCTTTGGGCTTATAAGTTCTTAGATGCCTTAAAAACTAAATTTAGTGATTTAACTTTCACTAGTAAAAATTTTGGCATTCATAATGTAGTTGAAGTGTCTCAAGCATACAGATATAAAAACAAAGGTTTTTTAAGAAGTTTGATAGGATTCGCATCCGATTTTGGGCGGTTTAAATTTAAATCCTTAGTACAACGAACACGAGTGATGTTGTCGTTCTCACGAGATCCCTATGATACTTTTGATTGGTTAGTGAGTATTGCAAAAACAGGAGGTGCACCATATACAGTACTGTTTCAGATAGGTGATTATTCAAAGAACGATTACAATATAAGTCAACACAAAAAACAACACCGCTCCTTGATTAAATCTGTAGCCGATTATACTACCGTAGGTTTGCGTATTTCGCACATGGCCTTGGGAGATTTACCTGTATTAGGTATAGAAAAAAAACGTTTAGAGAATATTACCAATAGGCCACTTAGTCGTAGTATTAATGCTTCGGGAATTTTAAAGATACCAGAGGTTTTACAAACCTTGGTCGATCTTGAGGTAGCTCAAAATATGTCTATGGGGTATCCCGATCAGCTCGGCTTTAGAGGAGGAACATGCACCCCTTTTTATTTTTACGATTTAGACTTTGAGAGTCAATCGCCTTTGTTACTTATACCGTATGTGGCTAATACTACCGCCTTGAAAGATCTAGAAGACGATCAAATAATTGAACAATTTGACAATTTAAAAAATACAATTTCAAGCGTTAACGGAATGCTGGTAACCGTATTTAGCAATCATGATTTTGCAGCGACCTTACCAAACAGAGTATGGCGTAAACTCTATAGTGAAACCTTACAATATGAGTCTTAAAGCAAAAGTTAAGCACGTTTTTTTTGATTTGGATCACACTCTTTGGGATTTCGACAAAAATTCTGGACTGGCCTTTGAGCGTCTTTTTCAAAACTTCGAAATTCCGCTAGAGATAGAAGACTTTTTAAAAATCTACGAACCCATCAATCTTGAGTATTGGAGACGCTACAGAAACGATTTGGTTACAAAAGAAGCTTTGCGTCGAGGGCGATTAGATGATGCATTCAAAATTTTTGGCCTTCAATACGATATAAACATATTAGATGCGATGGGAGTTTCATATATAGACGAACTACCAAAAGACAATTATCTTTTTAGTCATACTCACGAATTACTGCGCTATTTGCACCCGCACTATGGCCTGCACATTATTACCAATGGTTTTGAGGAGGTGCAGCACAAAAAGCTTAAAAACTCTAACATTAGCGACTATTTTAAAACAGTTACCACCTCAGAAGATGCCGGAGTGAAAAAACCAAATCCACATATTTTTAAGCTAGCCTTAAATCGTGCTGGCGCGATACCAGAAGAATCTGTAATGATTGGCGATAGCATAGAAGCAGACGTACAGGGAGCTCATGACTTAGGCCTCTATACTATTTTCTTTAATTATAGTAAACTAGAGACCCAGGCACCGGGAGAATCTGTACACAACTTAAAACAGATTCAAGACTTACTTTAATGCAATACAGCTTAATTTAAAACGTTGTATATTAACCGACCCCCAAACCTATCCTTATGCTACTACGAACACTACTTGTATGCGCGATTTTTTTTACAGCGTACTCCTGTGTAAAAGATACAGATTTTAATCAAGCCAGTGACATTCAGGGAACTCCAGAATTGGAGATAGACCTAGTGTTTTTTACAGTAACTCCTCCACAGTTTATTCCAGAAGGAAGTTCAGATAGGCCTATCACGGTAACAGACACCACAGATTTCAGGATATTAGACGATAGTTTTATACAAGAGTCTTTGCTGCAAGTAGATTATTATTTTAGGTTCGCTAATAGTATTCCTAGCGAATTTGAAGCCAACATTCGGTTTTTAAACGAGGTAAATAGGCTGCGATACGAGTTAACCATAGCTGTTGCCGCAGGTACTGTCCAGTTACCTGTAATTTCTGAACATATAGAAGTTTTAGATTCACCTGAGCAAATCAGTCTTGTTACGAAAGCGTCTAAAATTGTGGTCAATATTACAATTCCAGAAGCGCCTCAAACTGTGGAGGGCAGTCTTAATTTGCAATCAAAAGGAACATATTTTTTAGAGTATTAACCTATGTGCAAGTACGCTCTACATATTGTGCTCCTACTTTTAGGAGTGGTTGGCTTTGGCCAAAATAAACCTTTGCTTTATAGCTACGAAGAGATTCCACAGTCGTTATTGCTAAATCCCGCAGCCGATATGGCACAAGATTTTCATTTCGGAATTCCTTTTTTGTCTCATTTATATATTCACGGGGGGACCTCAGGAGTTTCTGTTTACGATATATTTAAAGACCAAGCAGGAATCAACGAGCGAGTTACTGCTGCGATTTTTGATTTAAAACCGTCCGATTTTTTTACTGCGAATGAGCAATTAGAATTAATAAGTTTTGGATGGAAACAGCAACAAAGTGGCATTTATTTTTCTGGCGGAATCTATCAAGAGTTGGATGTTATCGCTTATTTTCCTAAAGATTTGGCCATTCTTGCCTGGGAAGGGAATCGAAATTATATAGGCCAGTCTTTCGATTTAGGCGAAATAAGTGTAACAGGAGAGCTACTTACTGTATTCCATTTTGGAGCGAGTAAAAAGGTTTCTAAAGATTTGCGGTTAGGAGCGCGTGCTAAAATTTATTCTTCTATAGCTCAAATAAGTTCCACTGGTAACCAAGGGACATTCAGAACCATTCTTGGCGATGGTACTACCAATATTTACCAACATATATTATCTAATGTAGACTTAGATGTAAGGACTTCTGGATTAACGGCTTTAGGCGGAGCCGAATCTGGTAGTGAAACTGTTAATCAAATTATTAAAAGGGGCCTTTTAGGCGGGAACCTTGGCCTTGGAGTAGATCTGGGGCTTTCTTACGATTTTGATAGGCATTGGACGTTGGATGCTAGTATTTTAGATCTTGGAGCTGTTTTTCACACAAAAGATATTGAGCGTTACGAGGCTAAAGGTGATTTTGTTTTAGACGGGATTGAGCTAATTTTTCCGCCATTAGAAGATGGACAAGAAGCCATCGATTATTATACCGGGCTCACAGATCAATTCGATGATGCAATAATTAGAGATACTATTACCTCAGGTTATGTGCAATTTCGTCCAACTAAGTTAAATGGAGCATTAACCTATGGTTTTGGCGAGTTTGGAGAAGGCGAGGACTGTAATTGTTTAAACAAAGAAGGTACACGTTGGAGAGAAGGAGTAGGGGCTCACTTTTATAGTATAATGAGGCCAAAAAGACCTCAGTTTGCTTTTTCTGTTTTTTATTACAGAAAACTAACTGGTTTTTTAAGTGCTAAAGTTGCTTACACCTGGGACGAATACTCTGCTACTAATTTGGGCATGGGCATAAATGCAGATATAGGGTGGGTTAATTTTTACTTAATGACCGACAACATTTTGAGATATGGGAATCTGGCTAAGGCAAAAAATGTATCTTTGCAACTAGGTCTCAATCTTAAAATTAACAAGCAATGAAGTCATTTATAATCTCTCTATTATTATGTGTTTTAAGTATTCAAATCGGGGTGAGTCAAAGCTCCTTAAATGACTCAAATTATGTGGTTGTTCCAGATCAATTCGAGTTTTTATCAGGAGAAGATTTATACCAAGTAAACTCGCTTACCGTTTGGCTATTAAAGAAAAGCGGATTTAACGCCTATCTCGATTCTCAGCTTCCACTTTATTTACGTAAAATGCCTTGTAAAGGTTTAAAGGCGGTAGTTTCAGCAAACGAGAACATGATAAGAACAAAGACTAGAATTGTTTTTACAGATTGCATGGGCAATGTCGTGTATACATCAGACGAGGGTCAAAGCAAAGAAAAAGATTACCGAAAGTCTTATCATGAATCGATACGCGAATCTTTTATATCGATTGAATCATTAAATGTCAAGCAGCAGCCATTAGCAGAAGTTAATGAACTTGTAAATGATACAGACAGTATCGTTGTTCCGTTAGTAATAGAACAAGCAATAACAGAGACAGAAACCGTCGTCACACCAGTAGGTTCGAATAATACTAATGCCAAGGTACTCGAAACTGTTGCCGTTGTAGCCACCGTAGATAAAGAAATTACAACCCCTTTACAGTTTAAAGAATATTCGCTAACACCACACCAAAAAGGGTATGATGTGATGTATAAAGGTACTTTTATTGGAACCATCAAGCCAACTTCTAATACGTCGGTTTATTTGGTAAATACGAGTCAATTTTCTGGAGTAGGATATGCTGCAGACCAAGGCTTTGTTATCGAAAGAGAAGTTGAAGGCATGGATCAAATTATTAAAATGACTTTTACAAGAAAGTAAGTAATGAAACATTGGCACCAATTGTTTGTTCTTGCTGCACTGCTTAGTGCATTTTCTTGTGAAGATATAGATTCGAAAAATCAGGGCTCTACAACTATCACCGAGACAGTTCAGGTTTCGCCACGTAAAAATTTATTTCAAAAACTAGAAGCGAGCGAAACAGGGGTTACTTTTTCTAATACCCTTAAAGAGGATGTAGGTACTATGGAAAACCTCTTTAACTTCGATTACTTTTATAATGGAGCTGGGGTGGGGGTTGCCGATTTAAATAATGACGGTCTTCAAGATTTGTTTTTTGCAGGTAATCAAGTTCCCAATGCATTATACATAAACAAGGGCGATTTTAAATTCGAAGATATTAGCCAGACCGCAGGTATTAATATTAATAAAGTCTGGGCAAACGGGGTGACTTTTGCCGATGTTAACGCAGATGGTTGGCTTGATATTTATGTTTCACAAGGTGGGCCAAAGCAGCGAAAAGACCGCGAAAACCTACTATATATTAACAATGGCGACCTTACTTTTACAGAATCTGCGGCCAATTATGGCCTAAACGACAACGGAATAAGTACTCAGGCTGTATTTTTTGACTACGACAAAGATGGCGACCTCGACTGCGTTGTCTCTAACGAAAACGAATTTTATGGTGCCGATCCCATTAGTTTTTATAAGCAAATGGAATCTGCAGAGAACCTAATGAACAGTTCTACGCATTTATATAAAAACACCGCTGGCAAATTCACAAATGTCACTAAAGAAGCAGGCTTGTTAAATGCATCATTTGGTCTTGGGATTATCGTAAGTGATATCAACAATGACGGTTGGTTAGATGTATATGTAGCTAACGATTATTACGTGCCAGATGCGATGTATATTAATAGCAAAAATGGACGTTTTACAAATCAAATTAAGAAACAAACTAAACAGATTTCTTTTTATGGAATGGGCGTAGACATTGCCGATATCAATAACGATGGCCTTCAAGATATCTTTGTGCTCGATATGGCTTCGAGCGATCATGTACGGTCTAAAACGCTTATGGCATCGATGAATCTAGATCGATTCTCGCTATTGGTAGACACTTACGATATGCCATATCAATATATGTTTAATTCGTTACAATTGAATGTAAACGATGGGGCTTTTCACAATATCTCTCAGCAAGCAGGAATCTCTAAAACAGATTGGAGTTGGGCAGGGTTAATGACCGATTTTGATTATGACGGAGCCAAAGATATTTATGTAACTAATGGCTATAGACGTTATGCTTTAGACAACGATATTAGGGCTCAAGTAGCTCAGGTTCAACAGGCATATCAAGGAAATGTTCCTTTAGAGATTAAGCAAAAGCTATACGATGCCTTGCCTTCAGAAAAGCTATCGAATATTATGTTTTGGAATAATAATGCCTTGCATTTTGAGAATACTTCTTACGAATGGGGCTTGGCACATCCTTCTTTTTCTAATGGAGCGGCCTATGCCGATTTGGACAACGATGGCGATTTAGATTTACTTGTAAATAATATAGATGAGGTCGCGTTCGTTTATAAAAATCAAACGGTAGAAAAAAAACTCAACAACTTTATTGCAGTTAAGACAAAAGGAAATAATTCCGAAGCCTTTGCAAAAGTAATTATAATCGTTGCAGGTCAGGTGCAAATGATCGAATCTAAAAGGGTTCGTGGCTACTTATCTGCGGTCCAGAGTGGGGCCTTCTTTGGGTTAGGAGAGGCTGCGGTGGTAGATACACTTAGAGTGGAATGGCCTTCAGGAAAAGTAGAAGAACGCTATAATGTTAAAGCGAACAGCAATGTTACTTTTAACGAAAACGACGCTAAAAGTGCAGGTAAAATAACTAGTTCTAAACAGCCGGTTTTACAGGCTTTAAAGAGTAACTTAGGACTTAATTTTACGCATAAAGAAAACGAATACAATGATTTTTATCAGGAGACTTTGCTGCCATATAAGCAATCTACTTTTGGTCCGTTTATAACAAAGGGCGACTTTAATGGTGATGGTTTAGAAGATGTTTTTGTAGGTGGAGCAGCTGGTCAAGCTGGTGCATTGTATACACAAACAACAACAGGTTTTTCTCTTCATGCCAGTACAGCATTAGAGTCCGACAAAGCATACGAAGATATGGAGGCGGTGTTTTTTGATGCCGATTCAGATGGAGATACAGATTTATTTGTGGTGAGTGGTGGGAACGAATTTGATCCTTTTTCGCCTATGTATCAAGATCGATTATACTTAAATGACGGGACAGGTTCGTTTGTAAAGGCGGCAAAAAGTGTATTGCCTGTTGTAACTCAGAGTGGTAAAAGTGTTGCGACAATCGATTATGATAAAGATGGCGATTTAGATTTAATAGTTGGGAATCGAATAGAGGCTAGACATTACCCCAAAGCGGCTTCATCTGTGCTTTTGGAGAACAACCAAGGTGTTTTTACCGATGTAACTGAGCAAAAAGCTGCGCCATTTGCTTCTTATGGCATTGCCAACAAAGTAATTACAACAGATTATAACAACGATGGCTGGTTAGATGTTTTAATGGTAGGCGAGTGGGCAGGAATTGGACTTTTTAAAAACCAGGAAGGTGTTTTTGTAGACCAATCTTCGCAAGTAGGCTTGGATAAATTAAAGGGTTGGTGGTTTACGGCCATCGAAGCAGATTTAAACAACGATGGCTTTCCAGATTTTGTGGTTGGTAACCTTGGGTTAAATAGTAAGTATAAAGCGACCAGTTATAGCCCATTTAAAGTATATGCTAACGATTTTGACGATAATGGCAGTTTTGATATTGTTTTAAGTACTCAATACAATGGGAAAGAGGTTCCTGCTAGAGGGCGAGAATGCTCTTCTGGTCAAATGCCTTTTATTGTCGATAAATTCGAGACATACAGCGCATTTGCCAATGCATCTATTTACGATATTTATGGCGACAAGCTAACGACAGCTTATCATAAAGAGGTGAATGAGTTTGGTTCTATGGTGGTAATGAGCGATGGAGCTGGAGGGTTTACTACCCAATTACTTCCAGCGATGGCCCAAAAATCACCTATAACCGATTTTGCTATCGTCGAGAATCAAAATGGAAATACTTCTATTTTAGGAATTGGGAATATATATAACACAGAGGTTGAGACCCCTAGACTCGATATGGGTTCTGGTACATTATTAGATTTCTCGAAAGGCAAAGTTGAGGTTTTAAGTGTAGCTCAAAGTGGGATTTTTGTGAATGGCAATGCCAAATCTCTAGCGATTGTTAGTCATAAAGGGCTGAACAAGAAGATCTGTCTAGTTGGTGTTAATAATGGCCCAGTTTTGCTTTATCAAATAAATTAGAAGTCGTACTTATCACCCCAAAGGGATTTTAAATATTCTTTAAGAGCATTTTCTCGTTTGTTTTTACCAGGAGTATAAAAAGTAGTGTTGCTCAATTCTTTAGGCAAAAATTCGTGCCGAGTAAAATTCCCGTCATAATTATGGGCGTATTTATAATCTTCGCCATAACCGAGCTCCTTCATTAATTTGGTCGGGGCATTTCTGATAGAAAGCGGTACCGATAAATCTCCAGTTTGTTTTACAGTTTGTTGTGCAATGTTTATGGCTTGATAAGAAGCATTACTTTTTGCTGAGGTCGCTAAATATATAGCACATTGTGATAAAATAATACGGGATTCTGGATACCCAATTACATTTACGGCTTGAAAGGTATTATTTGCGAGAACCAATGCAGTTGGGTTTGCAATACCAATATCTTCTGAAGCCAAAATAAGCAATCGCCTTGCAATAAAAGAAACGTCTTCGCCTCCTTCGATCATTCTAGCTAACCAATATACTGCTGCATTTGGATCGCTTCCGCGGATAGATTTTATAAAAGCCGAAATGATATCATAATGTTGCTCACCAGTTTTATCGTAAAGCACAGTATTTTGCTGCACCTTGCTCATCACCATCTCGTTTGTGATAGTAACGGTCTTACCAGATTCGCTTGCAACTATCAATTCGAGTATGTTTAAAAGCTTTCTGGCATCCCCTCCAGAAATGCGTAACATAGCCTCAGTTTCTGAGAGTTTTATCTTTTTTTGGCGCAATTGCGCATCTGTAATAATAGCACGCTCTAAAAGCGCCTCTAAATCAATTCTGGAGAATGCATTGAGCACGTACACTTGACAACGTGACAAAAGCGCAGGAATCACTTCAAAACTCGGATTTTCTGTTGTTGCACCAATCAACGTAACCCAACCTTTCTCTACTGCTTCCAATAATGAATCTTGCTGTGATTTGCTGAAACGGTGAATTTCATCAATAAATAGGATCGGGTTTTTAGTAGTAAAGAGACCATCGTCTTTTTTTGCTCGTTCGATAACCTCGCGTATATCTTTTACCCCACTATTAATTGCACTCAACTTATAAAAGGGTCGCTCACTCGTATGTGCTATAATATTCGCTAAGGTTGTTTTGCCCGTTCCCGGTGGGCCCCATAATAGCAGGGAGGGAATCAAGCCTTGTTTTAAGTGTTGGGTTAGCGAACCTTTAGGTCCCACTAAATGCTGCTGACTAATATAGTCTTCTAGCGCTTTGGGTCTAATTCGTTCGGCGAGTGGGATATTCATGGCCTTAAAAGTACTATTTTAAAGACAATTTAACTGCTAAAAGTTATGACTGTATTATAGAAATACCGGTTTGAATATGATATTGTTGAAAAACAAAAAAGCTGCCTCGAAAGGCAGCTTTTTTTGCAATATTAAATTAAGTAAATAAGTGAGAAACTTATTGTTTAGTAAGCGTTGCTACGATGTCTTTAGGACCTTCGCCACAATCACTTCCTTCGTTATCTGTAAAACGTAAAACGTATCACAAAAACTGAATCATCTCCAGTAGTATACGTTCCGAGATCACCGTTAGGTGATGGCCCAACAGATAGCCCAGAAGAACATTGTAATCCGGTACCTTGACCCGCAGGGATCACTATTGAGTTACAAATAAAGTTCATTGCAAATGGTACAGCAGCTTGACCTACACCTGCATCTGGAATAAACACATAGTCAAAAGCTCTTTCTACAGAAGTTCCATCTTCAGGAAGATACACTTCTACAATAGAATCTTCTGCAAATACGTTAAAGCCTAATACACCAGGAGTATTATTTACTACTTGGTAAGGGCCTACGAATTCTTCGGCTCCAACAGGACAAACCACAGGGGTTATATACTGGAAAGGAGAAGCAAAGAAACCACCAGTAATAATACCACCAGCGTTATCTACAGAGAATACACGACCGTCAGTCAAATTAAGTGACAAGTGACATTCTAGTAGTGAAGGTGTCACCACCAAAAATGGCTTCTTCTTCTGATGATCCAACGTCTCCTAATCCAACAGCAGCAAGCATTTCGTTTACAGTAATGACGTACGTGGTTCTAGGTAATCCGAAAGGACCAGGCGAGAATTCACTTGCTGGAATATTACGAATAAACACTTCGTCAGTATTGGCAGCAGAAGAATCACCTTCGTCTGGAGAACCATCGACAAATGTCAAATAAACATCGACACTTTCTAATAAACCTCCTTCTTGAGCATCCTGCTCTTCTATAATTACTTCAAACGATGCAGTTGAGTCAAATAGTGGAATTTCATTAGAAACAATCATAATTGTTCTTAAAACGGCACCATTAGTAACACCATCGACCACTTGGTCGATAACGTTATTAGCATCCTTCTCACAAGAGGTTGCACTAAATACCAGTACAGCACCTAAAGCAACTATTTTAAATATATTTTTCATTTTATTCAATTTTTTTTAAAATTAGTTTGCAGGTGGGAAAGCTGGCCCACTAGGTTTAGTGTCCCAGAAAACTTGATCTGCGTTGTCTAGTCTTTGTTGAACGTTTGGATTCGCATTCACTTCAACAGAAGGATACAAGAACGTTCTTGGGAATACACCAGGATTAGGGTCTAGGTTAGGATCAACTGTTGTTGGGTAACCTGTTCTTCTATAGAAGTTATAAGCATCAGAACCTCCACCATACATAGTAACGAAGTAGTTTTCGGACAAAGCATTCCATGAGTCAGTATCTGTTCCAGTGATTCTAGCAGCCTGAGCATCGATAAATGCAGTTACAGTTGCAGCATCAGGAGCAAAAGATAAATCACCAGTTGGATCGATAGATCCGAAAGACATAACTTTTGCAATCGACTTAGTCATACCATCAGTTGCTAAACCAGCAGCTACACCTGCAGCACCGGCTTTTAAAGCAACCTCTGCTCTCCAGAAGTCTACATAAGAAGCAAGGATGATTGGTT